>JBHLNT010000009.1:0-62997 GCA_048941265.1 Promethearchaeota archaeon | reverse complement strand
GCAGCTAAAAGGGCAGATTATGTTGTTGAAGCTGTGAGCGAAAATAAAGATATAAAAAGAGGAGTATACTCTCAATTAGATGAACTTTGCTCAAAAAAGACTATATTTGCTAGTAATACGTCGGAATTAAATATTTTCAAATTAGTCGATATTAATAATCCCGAAAGATTAGTAATTCAGCATTGGTTTAGACCAGCTCATATAATTCCTTTAGTTGAAATAGTGGCAGGAAGAAAAACATCTCCGGAAATAATTGATTTATCGTATAATATGCTAAAGAAACTCGGCAAAACACCAATCATCTTAAAAAAATTCACAAATGCATTTATAGTAAATAAAATCCAGCAAGCACTTAATTCTGCTGTGTTCGGACTTTTATTAAAAGGAATTGCGACACCCGAGGAAATTGATTTAGCAGTGAAGACAAGTTTCAGCTTAAGGTTGCCTGTTGTAGGTGTGGTCCAGAATTTAGATTTTGTTGGACTTGATGTTATATCTGACGTTCTTAAAAATATGGGTTTAGAGCTTTCGATAATTAAAGATAAAGTTGATCAAGGACACTATGGTGTAAAAACATCTAAAGGCATATTTGATTATAGTGGGCGTAGTGAAGAGGAAATTCTTAGAAAAAAGGATGAAAAATACCTAAAAATACTCAAGTTTCTTGAAGAATTAGATGTATTTGAACCAGTCTAAATATGAAAGTGGGCAAATCTTTTAAACACTTTAATGCCTATAAAAGTCCCATTAATGAAATTTGTCTATCATAATAAAAAGAGATAATTTACAATAATTTTTATTTGTCTAAATAATATCTAATTTTAATTAACGAAATTAAATTATAGAATAAAGAGGTTAATGCAAATTGAAACCCAATTTACTTTCAGATAATAGTGTGATTATAACAGCTGCAATTACTGGGGGAGCCCATGGGAAAAAAGTTTAGATTTCTTTGAATTTTACCAAAATGGGCAAATCCCAATTTACCTATAACTCCAGAAGAACAAGCTCAAGATGCTTTGGAGTGCTATGAAGCAGGTGCAACTGTATGTCATATCCATGTAAGAGGCGAAGATGGATGGGCAACACCAGATCTAAAATATTATAACAAAACTGTGAAATTAATTAAAGAAAAATGCCCTATAATTACTCAAATAGGTAATGGAATCGGGGTCCGACTTGAACAAGGAGTCAAAGTAAGCAAAACAGGTAAAAGATATGGTCAAGCTTTTACATTCGCTACATTAGATCAAAGACTTAATTTATTGAATATGAATCCTCAACCAGATATGTTTACCATAAATGCCGGTACTTTTGAATTTAGAACGGTTACTAGAGGTATGAAAACAGCATTTATTTTTGATAACCCTATCGAATTTAATGAAAAGTATATTAAAAAATGTAAAAACCTGGGGGCTGGCATAGAAATTGAAGTATATGATGTAAGTCATATCGCGAATATTATGGATTTAATTGAGATGGGTGTATTTGAACAAGATGAAAAACTTCATTTTAGTCTCGTACTTGGTATTCAAGGGGGAACACCTGCCACAGTGAGTAATTTAATTCATATGGTTGAACAACTCCCCGAAGGCTCCACTTGGCAAGTAGTAACTATTAGCAAATTTCATCTTAGAACCACAGTAATAGCAATGTGCATGGGCGGTAATATCAGAACAGGTCTTGAAGACACAATTTATTATCAAAAAAGTGAATTAGTAAAAAGTAATGCTCAATTAGTAAAACGGATGGTAAGAATTGCCCGTGAACTTGGTAGAGATCCTGCCAATATTGATGAAGCGAAAGAAATACTAGATTTAAAATAATTTTATTTTTTTTCATCCTTATTTTTATTTTGAAAGCTTAAGAATATGTTTTGGTATTTCAAGCTATATTTATTCTGTTTTTGTCAAGGTTTTACAGAAATAGTACTTACTTTCTTCTATAATTAAAATTATAATAATGTCTGAGCAAACAGTTTAATTTTTTCTTTAATGGTTGCTAATGAGGTCATTCTGGCATCCCCTACATCGAATTCAATTATCAACATCGGAATACCTATTTCTTTTAAAGCTTCTTTTAGAAGCTGGGGGACAGTTCCAAATTGCTTACAGGCTAAACTTTGAGTGAAAATAAAACAGTCTGCGCTGAACTCTTTTGCAAATCTCACACAATCATCTATAAAGGGATAATAAAACTCTATAGATTGTTTAACCATGGGCCAGCCCATCCCCTTTTTTGCCATGTCATAGAACATAGTATCCAAATCTGAGCTGGTATTAATTGGTTCTGAAAAGTTATAATTAAAAATATCAAAAAGAATGCTCATTCCTAGTTCTCTGTCCAAATATTCACAGAGAGAAATATCAAAAAAGGTTAACATATAAGGCCATATCGATCTAATACGTTCTTCCCCACCATGATGGACTTTTTTTCTATATCTAAATTTAGCTAGTTCTAACATTTCTTTATAGAACTCATATTTCTCAATTGTCCCTGGTATTATTATAGTGGTTGCAGCAGAAACAGCATTATATATATTCTCTATTGGGCTAGGAATTGTTTTAGCTAATTCGAATATTTCTAATTGTAAATTATTTGTCTGATTTTCAAGTTCTAATGCTTTTTTTAGTTTCTCATAATCTGGCTCTTGTCCAATTTCATTGCCTAATTTGGTTAGATTAATCTTTAATTGATTACCATAATATTGATATCCTTTTTCATCGAAACGAAAAGGTAAATCGGCAATAATTAATGGAAATTTTCCTTCATAACGAAAAAAAGGATATGATGCACATGTACTATCGCATGGTGCTGTTGGAGTAATGATTGCATCAAATCTGAATAAATCATCCAACGTAAAAGCCATTGATGCCTTTTGTGCTGAGCACGTATGAAAGGGATGTCCAAAATTTGCGATAAGATCATAATACTTTTCCACTCCGTGTAGCAGTAAAGTTGCTAAAAAATAACCTGACGCTTCTAAACACACGGGGACACAATCAAAGCAATTAAGATATTCGCCGGGAAATGCAAAATGATATCCTACTACAGGAAGTCCTTCTTGTGCCTTTTTAAGATAATCATCTAAAACGGAATTTATTTTTTCTAAACCAATCCTTAAAGAAGGCATCCCATATTCAGGCAGTATTCTTTCAATTAATTCTTGAGTTGTATTTAGGGCTTCTGATAACATTGTGTAAGGTATAATCTTGTTTTCCATAATTCTCTTCTTTTTTCCTGTAATTTGTTCAGGTTATCATCTCTAAAAAGGCCTCAATTCTGGTTTGTAATCGTGTAGTATCTGCTTGAAAAGATTCTCGATCTATATTAAACACTGGAATTCCTAAATCATCCTTTAATTCATGTTCAAAAAGCATATTATCACATCCGTGAAGGTCACAATTATTAATTCTTTGTAGAAGCACTCCATCAATATTAGCTTTCTTAATTTCACTCTTTAAGAATTCTAATCTTCTCTCGTGATCATCCATCATTCTTGGGCAGGACATTCTATAATATAAGCGTTTGGATATATCTTCAATAGGATCTCCATTGGCTGTTAGTTTAACATCATCTTGAAAATTGCGAGTTCCAAAACATAGAAAATCTGATACAATAATTGCTCCAGAACTCTCAACTAATTGGGTAAAGTCAATATTGTCCACAACACTTCCAACGAGTAGTATTCTTTTATCATTAGTTTTGATTCCTTCACTTTCTTTTAATATTTGTAGAATTCTCTCTAGTTCTTTATTAGCATTTTCCTTAGGAATTGAGGAATTTGCCATGGAAATTTGTAAAGCCTCGCTTCCACTAAGTTTTGGGGTCTCAATAATTCGTAAATTATGCATTTCTCTTAGCAATCTTCGATTTTCATTATAAATATTAATTGACTCGATAAGGTTTTCATTAGTAATCTTATCGATATTATAACTTTTTTCTAATTCTTGTTTAAATTCTTCCACTTCCTTTTTATACCATTCAAATCCTTCTTCAGTTATAATATGAGGAAGAGCCAAGTAAAATCTTGGTACCTTTTTACTAAAGCCTTCTCTATTAAAAACTTTTAGATCAAATAATTCGAACATTCTTCGGCTATGGTCGCAGCTATTACATACCACAAACCCATCTAAGAAGTCATAGACTCCTTGAAGCGCTAAATGTAAAGTAGATCGAACAAAACTGCATGTAAATCTAACCATATAGACATCAGCTAGATCTGTGTCTTCATTTCCTGTAGATCTAATTCGAAAAGGTAGTAATTTTGCAGCATGTAATAATTCCTCCGGGATATATGTACAATAAAAACCAATAATTTTTTTCTCAGTATTTTCTAAGTAGGAATTCGATATTGAATTCGCAATATTTAAGAATTTGTCATTCTGTAAACTCATTTCTTACTCCCTCAATATTTATATCTATACACTCTATCTTTTCCAATCATTAGGCTCCGTACTAACAAAATAGCAGCAATCTTCGAGCCTTTTATCTTAACTTTTCCAAGAAGGTATAATTTTGCGACCTTTAGTAATCCAAAAATATTATCCTTAGAGCGGATAATCTTACTCAATACTTTTAGTATATCTTCTTCTTTTACTTTGACTTTAATAGTAGAAACTGGATCTTTTGCTTTTTCAACTCTTACATCAAATTTATTTCTATCTGATGTTAGTAATAACCTAATATATCCTTCTAAAGCAGGAATAGATAATTCTACTTCTTGTCCTTCCCTTTTTTTCAACCTTTTGAATTGATTATCTAAACCATATAAATCAACCAACATTTTCGCTAATCTAGCAATATTAAGCAATTTGGTTTCTTTTACTAAATTAGCTGCCCTTAAATTTCTCTTTAGTATTTCTGGATCATCATTTTGAATGATGAATCCCACCGTTTAATTTTGTTTGTAATAATAATTATTATTTTAGCAATATTAGTATTTAAGAATGCCTATTATTCTAAATTTGTATTCATATATTTAACAATATTATAGAAAATTTGAATAAAAAGAATTCAATTAATTTGATTAATAAAATCCTCGAGGGTTTCTTTAGGAGTAAATCCCAGCTTTTTAATTTTGCTAAGGTCAGCGACATTTCGTTTTATTTCTCTGACATTAGATTTTTTATAACCAATTTTAGGCTTTTTATTAAGTATATTAGAAATAAGTTCAACTAATTCATTTATCGAGTATTCTTTTGGACCTGATAAGTTATATTCCTCTCTAAAACATGTCTTATTATTTAAAATGAGACCAATTGCTCTACATATATCATTCACATGTAAAAACGCTCGAGTCTGAGTTCCATCACCATAAATCGTAAGTGTATCATTTCGAAAAATTTTATCCATGATAATTGAAATAATATTATAATGTCCCTCACCATATATAGAAAAAGGTCTTACAATGGTATAATTTAGACCTAATATTCCTAAAGACTTAACAACGTATTCTCCAATTAGTTTTGTTATTCCATAGAGATTTATTGGATTTTTTGGAGTGTTTTCTGTAATTGGAAATGTGTCAGGAATCCCAAATATTTGACCGGTTGAAAGATGAATAAAATGAAATATCCCGTTTTCAAGAGCTTTCTTAGCAATATTTTTCGTAGCTTGGACATTAAGTGAAAAATATTTATCATAATTTTCTATTGTTCCTTCCCTTACTTTAGTGGCAGCAGCACAATGTATTATATTTTTAATTTGTGAAAAATCTGGAAATTTCCACTTTTTCATAAGAAAATCCTGTTCCCAGAATTCAATATTTTCAGAAATTAAATTCTCATTTTCAAGTTTTTGTTTTAAAATTTCGATAGATTCTTTTGAACTACCATGTGCTATGACATTATTCCCTCTTTTTATTAAGTCTCTTACTAACCAACTCCCTATAAATCCTGTAGCGCCGGTTATTAAGATTTTAGTCATTTTTTATAGAAATTGTTGAGATATTAGATTTGTATCATTGCAATAATGAAACAATAATTATATAATTCTACCAATGAAATTTCAAATATCCTATAGATTTTAATATAGTGATACAAATTATATTGACTTTTATGAAATAAATATTAAATAATATCGTATTTTAACAAGATTGTTCAGTTATTATAAGAATTTATCATTGATTGTTCAGTTTTAACTTTTTTTGATAAAAAATATTAAAAACTTTTCAGTTAATTTTAAATGGATCTTTTTATATTATTTAATCGATAACAAGAATTAACAAATAGTTAGAATAAAAAGTATGAAGTTTAAGGTTGTAGAAGAATACTGCAAGGGTTGCGGTTATTGTATTAATATCTGCCCAAAAAAAATTTTGAGAGAATCTAATCATTTAAATAGTAAAGGATATGTAATACCAGAGATTCTAGATCTGGACGAATGTATTAATTGTAAAAAATGCGAATTAATTTGTCCAGAGATGGC
Organism: Promethearchaeota archaeon; assembly: GCA_048941265.1. GTDB lineage: Archaea > Asgardarchaeota > Lokiarchaeia > Sigyniarchaeales > SOKP01 > LW40-45. The sequence goes on along the minus strand of JBHLNT010000009.1, from coordinate 56,568 downwards.
TATAACAGTAGAAAAGGAGGAAGTAACAACTTGAAAATGATTAATGTTGATGAAATTTTAGAGCCAAAATTACAATTTGCCACTGGGAATGAGGCAATAGCATATGGGGCACTTTTAGCTAATTGTCGTTTTTTTGCGGGATATCCTATAACTCCTGCTACTGAAATCTTAGAACTGATGGCTAGATATTTACCTTTAATAGATGGAGGGTATTGTTTGCAAATGGAAGATGAGATCTCATCCATAGCCGCTATAATAGGAGCAAGTTGGAATAATTATCGTGCTATGACAGCAACGTCAGGTCCAGGTTTTTCTCTCATGCAAGAAAACATAGGCTATGCCTGCATGACAGAAACACCCTGTGTAATAGTCAATGTTCAGCGATCTGGACCTTCCACAGGTCAACCAACTAAACCTGCTCAAGGAGATGTAATGCAAGCAAGATGGGGTACCCATGGAGATCACTACGTAATAGTGCTTTATCCTAATAGCGTCCAAGAGAGCTTATGGGTTACTGTTCGAGCATTTAATCTAGCAGATAAATATCGGGTTCCTGTCATTTTATTATCCGATGCTGCTCTTGCTCATACAAGAGAAAAACTTACAATTCCCCTGCAAAATGATGTTGATATTATAAGTCGAATGCCAGTAACTATCGAGAAATCAAAATATCATCCATTTCGAACAGGTTTCATTAACCCTTCAAAAGTACCAGAGATGGATATATTCGGCCAGAAATATCATACTTATCTAACAGGATTAACACATGATTGGAAGGCATATCCTGCTACTGACAGTGCAAAAGTACATGAGCAATTAGTAAGAAGATTTTATGAAAAGATCGTTGATAATCACTCAGATATAATATCTATGGAGTTAAAATACATGGATGATGCGGACATTGTTGTAGTATCTTATGGTATTGCTTCAAGACCTGCCCTTGCTGCCGTAGAACAAGCTCGAGCTGAAGGATATAAAGTAGGACATTTACGCTTAATAACCATATGGCCTTTTCCCCATGATGAAATATACGAAATTTCCCATGACACTAAGAAATTTATAGTTGTTGAGATGAATCTTGGGCAAATATATCATAAGATAGTTGAGCATTCTAGAGGGAATAGCGAAGTAATAAAATGCTTTAAAATCGGAGGAGAATTACACACTCCAAAAGAAATACTGAAAAAAATTAAATCCAGGTGATTAGAATAATAAATTCGACAAAAGATTTAAGAGAGAAATATTTGAGAAAAGATTTATTACCTACTATATTTTGCCCTGGATGTGGAAATGGGCAAGTTTTAAATTATGTGATAAGAGCTATTGATGCCTTAAATATTTCACAAGATAAGTTGGTATTTGTATCAGGTATAGGTTGCTCATCAAGATTGCCAGCTTACTTAGAAGCTTATGGGATTCATACCACTCATGGTCGGGCTATTGCGTATGCAACTGGAATAAAAATAACTAACCCAGATTTGACAGTTATAGTATTTACAGGAGATGGAGATATCTCGGCTATTGGATTGAATCATTTTTTACAGGCGATTAGAAGAAATATTACTATTACAGTAATTTGTATTAATAACGAGAATTATGGGATGACAGGAGGGCAAGTTTCACCCACTACCCCTATGGGGTATATTTCATCAACAACACCTTACCAAAATATAGAGCATTCTTTTAATTTATCATTCCTAGCAAAAGCAGCAGGAGCAACATATGTAGCAAGGTGGACTACTGCTCATTCCTTACAAGCAATTAAATCAATTAAAAAAGGACTACAAAAACAAGGATTAGCATTTATCGAGATAATATCACCTTGTCCAGTAGGTAAGAAAATTTTCAAAAATACAACAGATTATTTACAATATTATTTAAATGAATCCATTAGCTATTCACCTAATCAGAATAACAATACTTCTGCTCATGTATTTAAAGATTTAAATGAATGCTTTACCGCCCATTATGAGGGTAAAATTATTGTGGGTGAAATAGCAGATTTGGAAAAACCAAATTATCATCAATTATATGAAGAGTTAAGAGTGAGAGCTAGAAATGAGTTCCGGAAAAATTAGAAATGACATTGGCATACGAATATGTGGTATAGGTGGTATGGGAGTAATCCTAACAAGCATCATATTAGGTAAAGCTGCAATTTATGATAATAAAAATGCAATTCAAACTCAATCTTATGGAGCTGAACAACGGGGATCAAAAGTATGGAGTGATGTGATTATTTCAGAAAAAAATTCAATTAATTATCCCGTAATTGACAATCCTGATATTTTAATAGCTTTATCTCAAGATGCTTTTAATAAATTTTTTCCTTATGTAAAAGAAAATGGAATTACAATCATAAATTCCGACCTTGTCCAAAATGATGGAAAAAGTAAAAATCTATATCAACTTCCAGCAACATCAATGGCGACCAAATTAAATTTTGAGAAAGGGGCTAATATAATCATACTTGGAGCATTAATAAAAATAACTGGGATTGTATCAAAAGAATCCATATTGAAATCTATTTCAGATACAGTTCCAGAAAAATATATTGAATTAAACTTTCAAGCCTTCCAACAAGGATTTAATTACTGATGAAGATAAATATATCTAATGATATATTTTAGGATTTATTTTTTAAATATAATAATGTAAAAGCTTTATATCCATTAAAAAAACATTAAATTATGCAAAATAAATATATTTTTCATTTAATAATTGCCAGTATTTTATGGGGGCTTATACCCGTCCTTGTTATTAGACTTTTCTTCGAAATCTCAATTTTAATGATTATTTTCTTAAGATTTTTTATGTCAGGTGTAATTCTACTTGGAATATCGCTGTTTTATATGATATATCATAATAAAACTGCTACTAATGAAAAATTTAAAATAGATTTCAAAGAGTTTATTAATTTTACTCTAAATAAAAATCCTAACTTGTATAACATAAAAAATATTTATTACTACTCTCTGTTGGGATTTTTTGGTATAATTCTTCAAATTATTGGTTATTTTTTAGCTCTAAAAACAACGTCTATTGCTTTTACGATGATTGGTTTTCAATTAAGTATTATTTTAATCGCATTTTATGAGCATGGGGTTAATTCCGAGAAATTAGATTTATTTAAATTCCTCTACCTCTTAATATTAATTTTTTCAATAGGAATTATAATTTTTGTTAAAATTCAAGAGCCTCAAAGTGGTAATGAAAGGAATATCTCATATGGCTTTATGTATGTCTTGCTATTTACAGCATGTTTAACTTTTTTGCAAATCGGCATGGCTAAGGAATATTATAGCAAAAAAGAGATAAAATTAATTAATCTTGATAAAAATTACAAATTATATCGTATGATTTTGAGAATTTCATTAATATTTCTTACGGGAATAGCGATAATGTTTCCATTTTTGCTTCTAATATATTTTCTACCATTGAAAGGAGATTTATCAGATGAAACTAGTAAATTCTTTAATGAATTTCCTTATATTTTTCAGATTTTGATGAGATGGGAAATCCTTTTCTTGATAGTTTTTTCAACGATAATTCCTTACCTCTTATTTTTTATTGCAGAAGCAAACTGGAGCCCATATGAATTAACCTATAATCAATGGATTAGTATCCTTGCTATTATTGAGCCAATATCCGCAATTTTGTTTGGAGTATTGATTGTAAGTCAATATTTTCCCTTAGAATTTTTAATTATTGTAATTTTTTTATTAATTATCTCGATTCTGTTCAGATATGCTCATGAGACTAAAAATAAGGTTAATGCTCTTTTATTAATTAGACAAGATCAAGGGTTCCTTAAGAAAAGTCCTCTTGAATTATTAAAATTTAATGGGATAATTAATGTAAGTCTATTAATTGGTGTATATGATTTACTGTTAAATGTAAAAACAAATTCGATTAAAGATATCTATTATTTAATTGACACACAGATTAGAAATCTAGAAGGAATAAAAAAGATAGATATTCTTTTTATAAAAAAAATCAATAAATTAAATATAGGTTAGATTAAGAACTAACTATCATTTTTATTTAGTATGACAGTTAAAGCATTAATATTTTGTCAAGTTGAACATAAAAAAGCCGAAAAAGTTGTAGAAGAACTTAATAAGATCCACGAAATTAAAAAAGTTTTTTCTTTAACAGGAGATTATGATATTCTTGCTGAAATTGAAGTAGATTCTACAGATGAATTATACGAATCTTTTGCTAAGAATATCGATCTCATTGATGGAATTTTAGAAACTAATACACATGTTGTAATGAAAGAGTTCTCGAAGTAAAATAAAGTTAGAAATCAATATTTGCCTATGTTTTTCTAAATGTCAAACAAATTGTAATAATTAAGAATATTTCAGGAATTTTTACTTTTACTACTAAATTAATTATTTTAAGGTTTTTATATAGTATAACAAAAGTATTTTTGTTTCCTATTTTCTTTGAATTAAATAGAGGAACTATATAAGAAAAGTGATGCTAAAGATGCCGAAATTATTGTGTAATGTGTGCGGAAATGAGAAAGAAGTTCCAAATTGTTGTGATAGATCGATGATATTAAAAGGAGAATACTTAATATGCTGTTGTTCTGATCATTGTGGACATCAACCCATTCCAGAATGTTGTGGACAGCAAATGAATTATATTGAATAAAATTTGAATTTTAAGGGTTAAACAAAATTATAAATAAAAAAATTAAATATATTACCATACAATATTATTTATTACTTCTTTCGCTTGATCTGCTTCTTTCTTACTTAGTATTTTTTGCATCCTTAAATCATTAACTGCATCTTCAAGTTGAGTATCAACATTTTTTATCGCTTCCATGAGATTATTTTTTTCTCCTTCAATCTCAACCAGATCAACCATTGGGGTATACTTATTCATAATATTATGGAGCTCTTTTCTAAAACTCTCAGTAATCTTCGTTCTTTGAACTTTTCCTTTATCGATCATTAGAGGTAAAACTGGGGCTCTTTCTGATGTTTGGTTCGTATTTAGGTCTACAAAATAAAATACAAATATCGGTATACCAACAATGATATTTTGAGTATTTATTTCAATCGTATAATTATTAAAAAAATTCTGAAGATCTGTTAATTCTCCGTTTTTAACACTCTCAATATTATCCAAGCAACTTTGCTTTTCATTTTTAATTTGAACATTTATATCCTCTGCGGATGCTAAGTCAGAACTTAATCCCTTATGTTTTGTACCAATATCTCTTTGAACTTCCGATATTCTACGCTCAAGTTCAGTAACTTTTGTATTATGTGAATTTTCAATATCTCTCCCTTCACGATTTAAATTCTTTTTTAATTGAGCAATTTCTGTTTTATATCTACTAATTGAATTGCCTAAATCATTATATCTCAATTCAAGTTCATTCATTCCTTCATCAAGAAGAGAGAGCTCTTTTTGATTAACGGCATTTTTCAAACGTTCGACAGCATTTTTTATGGAATTTATATGATTATTTAATTCACTAGTTTTATCGCTAATTCTATAATTGCCCGACTTTAGTAATTCTTCGGAACTATTTTTTAGATCTCTTTCTTTTTCTTGTTTCAATTCGCTATTAAGTCTAGCGAGCTGTCTTTCTTCTTCTCTAGTATCAATAGTGGTTCCTTTAATCTTTTCAACCTCTTGAGAACTTTTTTGAAGCCATTTATCACATAATTTTATAATTTGTTGAGCATAATTATCGAGAGTATCAACATCTTTTAATCCTACAAAATCATATACATCTTGTACAATTTTTATTTGATTAACGCTTTTGGCAATTGGGTCCCCTTCTAATAGAAAGTATGGTTCTCCGAAAGCACTTAAATCATATTGATTTAAAAAAAAATTCTTAAAATAACCTATTTCGTTGGTATTAAATAATGCCTCCTGGATTACCGTTGCTCGATTGTAATTCTTACTTTTTTTTAAATATGCCGTATTATATGATCGTAAAGAGTTTAAGAATGTAGTAGGATCAGCTCCCTTAATTACGTTATTAGGAGGGGGGGGTAATTGATTAAAAGGGCCAACATTTAATTTTTCTTGTTTATTAAGAAAATATGAACATACAGATGCTCTTGTATCGCTTAAAGGAATCAATCGAACAGGCCAAAAACATGTCGCAATTTTATTGATTTTTCCCTTTTTGGTGATTTTCTTAGCTCCATAAATGTTTATGCACTCTATAAGAGCCATAGCGATTTCATTTAAAAGAGTAGCTTTTGAGCGGGTTGGAATGACTTCTCCTAAATTAATAAGATAAGGTATAACTTTATCAACCATGTGATTCATTCACCATATTATAGTTATCTTTATTACATTTTAAAAATAGTTTTATAATTAAAGTTTTTGATTTAATTTTCCTTAAATCAATAAAATTCATTAAAAGACTTGAATTTTGTTATCATAGTAATACTTCATAAGACTATAAGATATGAAAAAAAAAATATATTTCGAAGTAGCACTACTTCTCATACTTATTAATTACTTTACTGTAATGAATGCGGTAGCGACGGAATATACTCTCGATGTCAATGAGAATACTAACTGGATATGGAGAGTTGATAAATATGATGAAGATACATATAAAGACATTTTTTTAAAGGGAGCGGACTTCGATGAAGGTGACCAGCAACAGATAAAAATAACAAATATCGATAATAGAGATGAAAAATGGGTTATATCTTATGACAGATGGGATTATACCGATAATACCGATGACTTTAGTGGCCCCCCAGATGACCAAAAAATTAAAACTGTTTATAAAGATCCAGAAGACCTGGCCGATAACATTTTAGATTTAGATGATATCGCAAGGATGTGGATTGTTCCATCACCTTATATTAGGTATATTGAAGAATTCCGTGACGACTTTAATAACCCCATTATTGATGTATCTATAGAAGATGACAAACTTGTAGCTAAATATAAGATTGAAACCGCAAAATATGAAATCGAGATGAAATATGGTGACGATGGGATGTTAGAAAAAATAGAATACATTGATAATAATGGAGATACTTTTGTAAAAATAGTGTTACTTAGAGAAGAAATTCCTGGTTATGATTTGTTCCTAATTATTTTAATAGTTTTTGGAGTAATAGGATTAATATTTTGGAGAAAAAGAAGTTTCTTCCAAAATAACAAAGAAAAAGCAAATTCAGATCTCTCTCTTTTTCATAAATTCCTTTATATTTTTTAATCAACCTGATTTTGTAAATTTTTATTAATAGAATTGACATAGTATGAATTGATAAATCCAAAAAAATAATTTTAGTGTTAAACATGGTTGAAAAATTTTTAGAGGGAAAAGGCGTCCTCATAACAGGTGGAGCATCTGGATTCGGAAGAGGTACCGCCTATGCGTTTGCCGAACAAGGGGCTGATTTAGTTTTAGTAGATTTAAATGAAACACTATTAGAAGAAACTTCTAAGGCGATTATAGAAAAAACAGGTAAAAAAGTGATACCCATAGTATGTGATGTTGTAGATTCTAAAGCTGTAAAGGATATGGCCGATCAGGCTTTTAATGAGCTTGACAATATATATTTTTTATTTAATAATGCTGGGACAGCGCTGGCATATGGTCTTAATGTAATTCGTATTGGTGAAAAGGCATGGGATAGAACTATAGACGTTAATCTTAAAGGTCAATGGTTAGTGGATAAGTTTGTATGTCGACAAATGAATAGACAAAATTTTAAACCATTAAGAGGTAAAGTCGTTCATACAAGTTCTGTTTATGGAATAACTTTAAGTCCTTTTGTTCCAGCCTATAGTATAAGTAAAATTGCAGTAATAGCACTTACTAAACTTTTAGCAAAAACGCTTGCACCTCATATAACTTCAAATGCAATAGCACCTGGATACCATGTTACTGGAATATATGGCTATAGAGAGGATATTATGTTACAAAGCATGAAAGACGGACATGTTAAAACTCCTTTGAATAGAATTGGAACAGTTGAAGATGTGGTAAAATTAGTTCTATTTTTGGCTTCAAGTGAAAGTGATTTTATAACTGGTCATTGTTTTACAATTGACGGTGGTATTGCAGATGTTGGCGTTCCTCCTTTTGATTTGGATGTAGAGATATAATATTTCTCAAATCAAATATTTTCTTTTTTTTTTAAAAATCTTTAAGTTTTATAGAGAAAAAGAAAATATATATAGTAAAATTTTAAAATTGAGTGATATTATTTGATAGATAAATTTTTAGAAGGAAAAGGAGCTCTTATTACTGGAGGGGCTTCAGGTTTTGGAAGAGGTTTTGCTCATGCTTATGCACTGAGAGGAGCAGATTTAATATTAGTTGATATTAATGAACAATCATTGGAAGAAACTTCAAAAAAAATATCCCAAGAAAGTGGACAGAAAGTGATTCCCATTGTATGTGATGTATCTAAATCGGATCAGGTGGAAGCAATGGCAAAACAAGCGTTCAATGAATTGGATAATATTTATATATTAAATAATAATGCTGGCATTGGTGATCCATATGGACCAGATCTATTAAGATTAAAAGAAAAATACTGGGATCGATTATTCGATATAAATCTTAAAGGCCAATGGCTTGTATCTAAATCAATATGCAAAGGAATGAAAAAACAAGAATTTAAGCCAATTTCAGGTAAAATCATACATACAGCTTCAATCGCCGGGATGGTCGTAGATAATAAAATACCTGCATATTCTATCTGTAAAGCAGGTGTAATAGCAATGACAAAATTGCTTGCGCAAAGTTTGGCTCCAAAAATAACAGTTAATGCTATTTCACCGGGATATCACGTGACCGGCATCTATAATAATAATGAGGAAGCAATGGTAATGACAATGAAAGATGGAAATGTTAAAACTCCTTTAAATAGGTTAGGAACTGTAGAAGATATTGTAAATGTTTCAGTTTTTCTAGCTTCTCCAGAATCAGACTTTATAACTGGTCATAACTTCCCTGTAGATGGTGGTATCGCAGAAGTTGGTGTTCCAGCTTATTATTTTAAATCAGATATTTAAGTTTTTTAATTTTTTCAATATTTAAATACTAGTTTAACTCCTAAATTAATCATAGGTTTTATTATAACAAAGCTAGATAAATAAATGTTAGATTTAATAATAGCGGGTTTCGAAATTTTTATTGGTATTGGTATTATTGTATTTTGGATTTATTTCTTTGTTTTTGAATACAAGGATCCTGAACAGAAAGAATGGTATATAGTATATGAACGTACATTTCCACTTCCAGATATTGGATGGATTACCCCATGCTTATTTATGGGAGCTTATGGCCTTATTACGGGAGAGAATTATGGTATTTTTTTTACAATTGCAGCAGGAAGCGGAATGATGTTTTTAGGATTAATCGATATAGCATTTTCAATTCAAAATGGAATATTTAAAACTAAAGATTTCAAAGCATATTTGAATATAATAGTTTTATCTTTAAGTTTGATTTTTGCTATAGTCTTTACGGTTTATGGATGGATTAAATTTAACGCCTTATGAATGAGAACCGCTAATCAGGAGAAAAAGTAGTAAATTTTTATAAATATTATATTTAACCTCTTTTTTATTTTATTTATAAAAATTTGATGTTATAAATATCGAAATCTTTAAATACAATTTTATCAAAAATAAACTTAACACTGTTCAATAATTGAACGATGTTCAGAATATCAAAATAAACCATAAATCTCCAGAGACTATGCCCAAAGCAGCAAGAAAAACTCAAGAAGTGAGAAAAGTAAAGAAAGAGATATTAGACTGTGCTTTAAACATAATAAATGATAAAGGAATTGATAACCTTTCGATGAGGAAACTTGCTGCTCAGATGGGAATGTCAGCAGCAAATCTTTATAACTATTTTAAAAGTAAAGAAAATATCATTATAGCTTTAGATAACAACGGATTTAAAATGCTTTATCGTATAGTTAAAAATGCAGTTAATTCTGCAAACTCCCCGATTGAAAAAATTAAAGTGTTAATTCGAGAATACATAGAATTTGGTATAAATCCCAACCGTATTAATCAATATAATATCATGTTTAATAGAGCAAGGGTCTCTGACTATTTAGGTACGGGATTTGAAGCATTAGTAGAATATCAGACTAGAAAAGCCTTTCGAATCTTAGATTTAAGTTTCACAATTATCTCCGAGTATATCAATCACAATCCTAAATTACATGGAAGAGATCCAAAACTTATTACATTAAGAATCTGGATAGAACTTCATGGAATCGTGTCTTTCTTTAATAATCGATTATTTAATGAGCTTAGTTTTAGTGATGATTTCAATGAGTTTGCACAAGACTCGAGAAAAACAGTTGAGAAACTCACACAAGAACTTATCAATTCAATTATCGAAGGAGATTTATAAAATTTGATAGTTTTGAAAAAATATTAAAAAATATAATATCATAAAAGAAAATAAAAAAGTGGTGAAAATATGTTAGTAAATGGTGCGCAGTTAATTGTTCGCGCATTAAGTAATCAAGGCGTTAAAGTAATCTTTACACTTTGCGGAGATAACGATATGATTTATAATTACTGCCAAGATAAAGAATGTACTGAAACTGGAATCGATCTGATAGATTTTCGTCATGAACAAGCCACTGGGCATGCTGCTATTGGTTATTATTTAGCAACTGGCAAAATTGGAGTTTGTTCAGTCCAAAGTGGGCCCGGTATTACCGACTTATTTCCTTCTATTCCTATAGCTATGGATGCAAGTATTCCAATTGTAGCAATATGTCCAAGCACGCCATTGATGGAATTTGACAAATTATCTGCTAATGAAATTGATGTTGCCCCAGCATTCCGTCCTGTTACCAAATGGACAGGGTATTGTCATGAAACAGCTCGAATACCTGAATATATTAATATGGCTTTCAGAATAGCCTCAACAGGAAGGCCAGGTCCAGTTTTATTACTTATTCCTGTAGATGAGATAATAAAAGAATGTGATGATGAACTAGAAATTGTAAAACAAGCCTTTAAACCAGTAGGAAAACTTAGGGCGTTCCATGGTCCATATGGAAATGAAGAAGTTGTGTCTGAAGCATTAGATTTGTTATTAGAAGCAGAACGTCCTTTAATTTTTGCTGGCACGGGAGTGAATTTTTCTGGAGCTTCTGAAGAACTTGTCAAATTTGCTGAATTAACCCAGATACCCGTAGGATTATGGGGGTTTGGAAATGGATGCATTTCACCTGATCATCCTTTATATTTTGGGTTAGCAAGCCCATTAGATGGTCCTGGAACGGTTTTACTTCAGAAAGCTGATGTCATACTAATATTAGGAGCAAGAATAACTGGAATGATGAATTTTGGTTATATGCCTTGTTTTGCTGATGATACTAAACTCATTCAAGTTGATATAAAAGCAGAAGAAATTGGTAGAAATCGTGCTATTGATGTCCCCATAGTAGGAGATGTAAAAGGTGTTCTTAAACAACTCATTAAGATTGCAAAAGAGAAAATAAAATCTCTCAGACAAGAAACTTCTTGGAATCAGGCTATTAAAGAGGAATTAGCTAAATTTAATGAGCGTATAGAAAGAGAGGGCTCTTCAGATAAAATTCCAATTCAACCTCAGCGATTAGTTAAGGAAATAGCCGATTTTATGCCTAAAGATGGGTATATTATTTTGGATGGGGGAGATACAACAGTTTGGGGTTTAACTATGACAAAATCTTATTTTCCTAAATCAATATACTTTTCAGGAGGTATGGGAATCCAACATCTTGGTGGTGGAGTTCCGGCTGCGATAGCTACTAAATATGCATATCCAGATAAGAAAATAGTTGTTTTAACTGGAGATGGTTCATTTTTATTTAATGGAAAAGAACTTGATACCGCTCGAAGACATGACTTACCTTTTGTGGTTGTTATAGCTAATGATCGCCTGTGGGGAATGGTTGCACGAAGTCAAAAGTTAGCACATGGTAAAAAGTACTTTGGATTAGGATCTTCATTGAGTGATGAGACGAGATATGATAAATACGCCGAAGCGTTCAATTGTTATGGAGAATTGGTTACAGATCCTAATGAGATACGCCCTGCTTTACAGAGAGCGTTTGATTCGGGTATTCCCGCCGTAATAGATGTACGGATCAATCCTAAAGTGAATACGGTAATGGATTATCTAGCTAAAGAATTCTATAATCCTGCGACCTGGAAACGTGAAGTGAAACAAAAAGCCGAAAATATAATGTTAGAGGTATCTACACAGAAATAGAGGGAGGTTAATGCTAGGTGCACAATATCAAGGGGAAAAGAAAATTGAATTAATAGAAATCCCTAAACCGGTACCAAAGGAAAATGAGGTTTTAATCAAGGTAAAATATGCGGGGATATGTGGATCAGATTTAGAAGCGTATAAAACTGGATTATATCCCGCACATGTAGTATTAGGGCATGAATTTTGTGGAACTATAGTTGAAATGGGTCCAAATGTTAAAAAATGGAAAATAGGAGAACGTGTGACAGTTTTTCCCTCTTTACATTGTGGAAAATGCTTTTTCTGCAATCAGGGACTCACAAATCTGTGCGTTTATGAAGATTCAATTGGTATAGGTGCTAATGGAGGATTTGCTGAATATGTTCTTGTACAAGACCATCATCTTGTAGCTTTACCCGATTCTATACCAGATAAACATGGAACGGTATTTGATCAAATTGGCACATGTCTATTAGCTTTAAGAGAATCAAAGTTTACAGCAGGTAATTCTGCTGTTGTATTAGGATTGGGGACAATGGGACAATTCATGCTGCAGTGTTTAAAAATAGCAGGAGCTCGTACCATAGTAGCAGTAGAAAAAAATCCAAATAGATTAGAAATAGCTAAAAAATTTAACCCAGATTTAGCGTTGAACAAATTGACCTTACCAAAAATAAAAAGAGCAAATAAGCGCGGTGTTTCTGGTTCTGATTTTGTATTTGAATGCTCAGGTGTGCCGATTTTAGTAAATGCGGCCCTTGATGTTGTTCGTAAGGGGGGAACTATTGTCCAGATAGGATTATGGGACAAACCTCTCGAAATAAACCTATTAAAATACGTGATGAATCAAAATCATATATTAGGAGTATATGCATATCTTCGAGAAGATTTTGAGTTTGCAGTAGATCTTGTTGCAAGAAAATTAATAGATCCAGAACCAATAATTACAAAAATAATCCCTCTAAAAGATATTGTTGAACAAGGATTTGAATGTGCTATTGATCCAGAAACAAAAGATCTAAAGATTTTAGTAGAGCCTTAATTCTATTATTTCTAAAATATTTTTTTTTACATAATTAATTTTACTAAATTAAATTTTATCATTTAAAATCTCTGAATATAAGCATTTATATATAATTAGGTAGAAATAATAGTTGACAAAGATACTAAAATTTATAATTTTAAATGTTATGGGGTTATTATGTTCCAACCAATACCTTTCTCGAGAATTATTCAAGTTTTTATTATATTTTTAGGAGGAGGGATATTTTTTCTTGTTCTATCTTTTCTAATTTTAAGAAAAAATAAACATCGTTTAAATCTAACTATATGTGGCTTTTTTATTTTTATATTTTTAGGGGGATTATTTAATGCAATTTATGTGATATTAACTACGCAAGTCGATGAAAGTGTCGTTGTTGCATTACATATTATAACTTATATATTCTTTTGCCTTGCCCAGATATTTTTATTAATGTTTAACCTCATATTATGGAAGTCAGAAAAGCTATTCACAATAAAAAAACAACTTATTATCTTAGGTATTTATTGTGCTTTATTGTTTGTTTTGTTTTTCATTCCAGAGGGAGTACGAATTAATGAAAGTACTTATTATAGACCTCAGTGGAACTTACAGTTTTTTATTTATGCTAACATCGTGTGGATCGGATATGCGGTAATCCCCACATTATATACTTCAATAAAGCTTTATCAGGCTTTTGAAGATCCTAAAATAAAAAAAAGATGGAAGATATATGTCATTGGGATGATTATGATTTATGTGGAATTATTCGGAGTAGGAGTTATGATTTTAATAAATGATCCTTTCCTCAGAGCGGTATGGAATATCTATGACGTCTGCGTGTTAATTGGAGCCTTCCTTATTTATTACGGAGTTGTACGCCAATTATAAAGTATTAAAATCTATAAAATTTCTAATGATATTGCTTTTACTCCTAAAGTTTTTATTTTTTTTGAGCAAATATATATCTAAGGATATGTGTATGTAATCCTATTTCACCATGATTTTCTTGCTCCTTCATTATTCCAGTTTCAATGATTAAATAATCATTGAAATGTTCAATAATATTTTCCTCCGTAAAATAGTGAGTAGGCCTACCTTTTTTAGATTCAAAAGTATTTTCTTCCAATTCGTTTCCTTTGCCAAAGCTTTGTTCCTTTTCTGAAAAAATAGTAAAAAATACAAAACCATTGGCTTTGAGCTTATTATAACATTTATTAAGGAACTTAATACGATCTTCCTTAAGAAATAAATGCAATGTATTGTAACAATAGATCGCATCATATAATTCATCGTTAAATGGCATATCTAAAATAGATCCTAAGATAAATTTGGTTTTAATATCATAATCCTTAGCTAAATTATAAGCTATTTCTGAGATCTCAATCCCTACTACTTCAAAATTTTGGTTTGAAAATAATTTCGAATTTCTGCCATATCCTGCCCCAGGTATTAAGATTTTTTTAATATCTTGCTTTTTAAAAAGTTCTAGGGCATAAATTGCTGTGTTACTTGGTGTACGTCCCCAAATTTTCCCTTCGGAGGAAAATCTGTTATTCCAATAATTTGCGGAGTTTTGACTCGTTTTAATCTCCTTTTTTTACAGTCCCATAGAATGTGTCAAATTGATTAAAGATTTTTGGGTCTATTCCCTCAATTTTCGCAAAGATATTTACGGGAGTCGCTGCTACAGGTTTATCGCCCGTACTTGCTGGTGTAGGACCAAAGAAAATACAGAAACCTCTTCCATCGATCCAATAGCCCACATCCCCAACCTCACATTCTTTTTGTGAGTTTTCATGATCCATTTTCACCGGAATATTTCCATATAGTTCTTCTCCCCATCTTGCTAAATTTAATTCTAGCGGAAGCGCATCCCATAGAGCTTGGCAAGTTTTAGGATTCTTATCAGTAAGTAATTTCGCTTTAACTTGACCTATTTTTTCGTTTTCAATGATTATATATTCCAAACTAATCTATCTCAAATGTATTTGTAATTTTTTTATAATGTATTTTAAATTTAAATTTTAATGTTTATAAAACATTAATTAAATTAGATCATATATTTTTGAAAGGTCCTTCTCAAAACATGACCAAAAAAAAAATTGGATTAATTATCAATCCAATAGCGGGTATGGGTGGATCCGTGGGATTAAAAGGAACAGATGGGGAGGTATATAAAAAAGCTTTAGAATTAGGAGCTAAACCTATTACGGAAGGAAGGATTGGCATATTATTATCCAATTTAAAAAAAAAAGAAAATATCATTTTTCTTACGGCTCCTGGTAAAATGGGAGCCAATCTTTTAGAGAATAAAGATATTGAATTCCAGATTATTGGAGAAATCGGCGAATCCACATCAGCAGAGGATACTAAAAGAATAGCCAAGCAAATCATTGAACACAAAATTGAATTACTCGTATTTTGTGGAGGAGATGGAACAGCAAGAGATATATATGATGCCATAGGAATGGAAATTCCTGTTGTGGCTATTCCTTCTGGAGTGAAAATGTTCAGTTCGGTTTTTGCGATTAATCCAAGAGCTGCTGCTGAGATGATTGAAACCTTTATTGCGGGAACAAGCACTCTGGAAAAAGAAGTGCTTGATATTAATGAAGAGTCCTTCAGAAAAGGAAAATTAGATTCAAAATTGTATGGATATCTAAAAGTTCCAGAAGTCCAAAATCTGTTACAGGGGGGAAAACAGAGTTCGAGAATTGGCAAATCTGTCGAAGAAAACAAAAGAGATATAGCACGGCACATCATAGAGAAAATGGAGAATAATGTATTATATTTATTAGGACCAGGAACAACAGTAAAAGCAATCTCGGAAGAACTTGGGATTTCTAAAGCCCTACTAGGAATAGATGCAGTTTATAATAAGCATATTATAGCAACTGATATCAATGAGAGTGGAATTCTCGAATTATTAGACACTTATAATACAGCGGAAATTATAGTATCTCCAATTGGAGGACAAGGGTTTATATTTGGAAGAGGAAATAAACAATTTACTCCAAAAGTCCTTAAAATAATAGGAAAGGAAAATATTCAAGTAGTAGCGACAGAGGAAAAAATGAAAGAATTACAATGTTTACGTATAGATACGGGAAAGATTGAGGTTGATGAGATGCTTAAAGGTTACACTAAAGTATTAATAGGTTATAATGAAGAATTAATAATTGAAATTGAATGTTAGAGGGAATACATAATTATAGACAAAAAAAAAAAGGAAAAAAATTAGTTAAAAGGTAAGTTTTAATTTTCTAAATTTTCTATTTTAGCATTGAACTATTCTTTCTAATTACATTTTCGGCTTGCTTTATGATACTTTCGATAATATCACTAACGTCTTCAATACTATCAATGATACCTATTGATTGGCCTAGAAGTACCGCACCATTTTCAATATCTCCTTCATATACTTTTTGATAAGCGCCTGCATCTTTCAACATATCATCCATAGTTATGTTTTTTTCGTGTTCTACCATTTCTTCTTTAGAAGCAGGAGCGGGGTGTTCTAAAGCATATTTATTCTTGAATAACCGAATAGGACCAAACGCGCCCCAATATAGATCAGTATCTTGTGGCTTACCTGGGGGAATTAATGATTTGTATTTTTCATTAAATTCACTTTGTTTTGAAGCGATAAATCGCGATCCCATGGCTATAGCTCCTGCACCAAGTGAAAGAGCTGCAGCCAGCCCTTCTCCTGTAGCAAATCCACCGCATGCTATTTTAGGTAAGTCGGGAAAAAATTTATTAACTTGCTGTAGCAGTACTAGTGTAGTTACTTTCTCAAAGGATTGATGACCGCCTCCTTCCGTTCCCGTAACCACAATTCCATCTACTCCGGAAGCTACACATTTCTGTGCTAACCATACAGCCGGTGCTACATGAAAGTGCTTTATCTCAGAAACTTTCCTTAGTTCTTGAAAGTATTTTGATTCAGGCAATAGTCTTGAAGATCCGGCAGAGGTTAAAATATATCTACATTGTTCTTTTATTTTAGGATCGCTCATGATCAGCTTTGGAACTCTTCTAACCATATCTTTTACTCCTCGATTGTTGCGGGACGTAAGAATATTGAGTCCAAAGGGTTTATCTGTATGCTCAACCATGTATTTCATGCTTTCTAAGTGTTCTTTAGTCGGATCTGTACCGAGTAAGTTCACATTGGATAAAACACCCAATCCACCAGCTTCGCTAACAGCAAGGGCCAACTGGCGCGTAAAGAAAGGACCCATAGGGGCACTAAAAATTGGGTGTTTTATTCCAAACATTTTGGTTATGTTGGTTTCAATTACCATTTTTACTCATGTCGATTTTTTTTAAGCATTGAGGCTATAAATTAAAAGTAATTAATAATTGTAACTAATTTTTAAATTTTATAGAATGGGATTTACGGGGGTAATTTTAAGATAATTATCTAAATAAAATTCAAAACATTGATTATTACGTTTACAATAGAACAGCATTTAAAGCATATTTTTTATTGAATTTAGATTGGCTTTAGCATTTTGATATTTTCCTTGTATGAATTCATGAGAAGCATCCTGACTTGGAAATATGTCAAATTGAATTCTTATTTCTTAAAATTTTGTTAAAATTGAAAAACTCTTTTAAACATAAAAATTTTAGCTTATACCCTTGGAAAAATATCGCATAAAAGTCAAAACGTTTATAAACATTTTAGACAAATAATCATTTATCATTAATTTAACTATAAGGGAAATAATATAGAAAAATCAGTAATTAAAGGCGAAATTTAAAAAATGAGTGAGAGCAATAAAAGCAATTTAGGATCTGTAATATTGCATTCTAAGAAGATCCAGGCCTCATACGGTACTTCAAGTATTGTTACTCATCTGATTGATATGATTTTAGTATCTGTTGTAATTTTTTTCTATGAAGCAGAAGTAGGATTAAATATTTGGCTTGTAGGTTTAGCATACATTATATATATGATATGGGATGCATTAAATGATCCTTTTGTAGGACACTTAACTGATCGTCCTTTTAAATTCACGAGAAAATTGGGACGAAGATTTCCTTGGATGATGATATCATATATCCCTTGGTTAATTTCTTTTATCCTCATATTTACCCCTCCTAATATCGATAATCAATGGATTCTCTTTGGTTGGCTCGTAGCTACATTATGTATTTATGATTTTCTGGAATCCTTATTTACGGTAAATTTTGCTGCTCTTTTCCCTGACAAGTTCCGTGACACTTCAGAAAGGGTATCTGCCTCCGCATTTGTTGTATATCTTGGATTCTTAGGAGTTGTAGGTGCGTTTTTAATTCCGGGTTTGGTCATTAAGTTTGGAGATAAAGGAAGTTATGTTTTAATGGCACTGGTATGTGTTGCTATTAGCCTCGTTTGTTTAATATTCATGATACCAGGCTTAAGGGATGATAAAGAATGTGTAGATAATTATCTTGCTAAATGTGGAGAGACTGAAATGGAATCATTCTTCAAAGTTTTAAAACAGTCTCTCAAACAAAAGTCTTTAGTAGTTTTTCTAATATTGTATGTACTCTATTCATCACTAACAGCCCTTATGACGGGTTCGTTCATTTATTTTGTGTATTACGTTTTACAAGCAGAACCCTCTACAATAGCTCTTATGATGGTATTCCTTCTTTTAGGAGGTGTTGTCTCAATCCCAGTTTGGATTAAATTAAATAAAAAAATGGGTGATACACGTAAAGTAATGATCGCAGGTGGTGTCATAATGATTTGCTTCGCATCTCTGATGTCAGCATTCACGATTCTACCATTGGTTTTAATAGTTACATTTTTATTTGGATTTGGACTTGGAGGTTTTTGGATAATGATTGATCCTGTATTCAGTCAGGTTATTGATGAATCTGTTGTTAATTCAGAAAAAAGACGAGAAGGGATATACAATGGAATAAGAGTCTTTTTTAGCAGAATCGCAGGAGTCATTCAAGTAGTTACATTAGCTGTTGTGCATGAATTTACGGGATTCACTGAGGGTGCTAAGACTCAAACTCCTTTAGCTCAGATAGGAATTCGGTTACACATGGGACTAATTCCTGCAATACTTCTAGCCATAGGTGTTCTCGTTTTTTGGAGATTTTATGATATTACCCCTGAAAAAGTAGAACTATTAAGAGCAAAAATAATTGAACTTAAATTATAAAAAAACTAATAAAGCACTCTTTCTTTTTTAGTTTTTTAGATATAATATTTCAGTTTTGGCAATATGAATTAAATTTATAAACAGTTTTTTATTGTTAGGGTAAATTTTCTTAATGGAAGTGAGGGAATTATCCTTGAGGAAATAGTAGTTGCTTTGGAGAAAGTTTAAAATCTAAAGAAAGATATTATAAATTTTTTTAGTAATCTATACCCTTTTTTAGCTTACTTTATTTATAAATTTAGAATTGGAACTTTTTTTTAAAGAGTACTGATATAATTTCTATATTCAATTTTAAAAGGATGTAAGAAGATGGGAAATGATATTAAAATAGTTGCTGTAATTGGTGCAGGCTTCTTAGGAAAGCAAATTGCTTCCCAAACCGCATTTTACGATTATACAGTCCGTATTTACGATGTTCGAACTGATATGCTGGAACTGCTAGTAAAAAAGATCAAAAGAAAGAAAAAAAAGAGAAGAGCACTTGGTGAAGTTACATACCATTATGATCTTGCGGAGGCAGTGAAGGATGCAGATCTTATTATCGAAGCAGTGCCTGAAAAACTGGAATTAAAGAAAAAAATTTTTTCACAGATCGATAAAGCTGCTCCACTACACGCGATTATTGCTACTAATAGCTCTTCAATCCCTGTTTCAAGATTAGAAGAATTTGTTCAACGTAAGGATAAATTATTAAATATACATTTTTATCACCAAGCTATTCCGATGGTAGATTTAATGAAAGGTACGAAAACAAGTGATGAAACATTTGAAACCGGAAAAAAATGGATTGAAAGCATAGAGTTTACTCCTATAATAGTAAAAAAAGAGAGTTTTGGGTTCGTATTTAACAGATTATGGCATAGACTAAGATTAGAAGCCCTAAAGATGTGGGCTGAAGGGTATGCGGATATTGAAATGATAGATACTGCTTGGAAAATATTCACTCATATGGATTTGGGACCTTTTGGGCTTATGGATACCATAGGTCTTGATACTGTGTATAATGTCCATATGTCTTATTATAATGAAACCAGTGATCCTAAAGAAAAACCTCCACAGGCTCTCAAGGATATGATTGATAGAGGAGAACTCGGTGCAAAAACTAAGAAAGGATTTTATACCTATTAAAATAATTAGTGACTCTCATCTATTTCATTTACATTCAACCTAATTCCAATTCATCTCGCTGTAAATATTTCTATTAAGACATGGATCCTATGCTTGACTACAAATATCCTCGATTTTCGCTGAATTGTCCCAAGCAGATGTACCTTTTTAATATTATTAATTCTAACGGGAAGATCGTTTTATATCAACTCAGTTCCGCCTGATTTGATAAAAAACACTTATAAAAGGAAAAAATCTAATTTTTAATCTTGAGTAATTGTGATGATTCCTATTAGTGCAAAACAGATTCCAATTACAGCGTATCCCCAATTAATTAAAATACCCACAACTATGAAACTAAATGCAATTAACAGGAATAATATACCTTTTATTACATTTTTTTTATCCATTATATAAGCATCCTCTATTTTTATTTAATGATTTTTATTTGAAAACTCCTATTGATATTAAATTATATCACACGAATTATTATATTTATTTATATTAAATTGGAAGATTTCATAGCTATTAATAAGATCAATATTCTTATAAGATGTTGTTAAATTCAATTTAAAATCCATTTTATTTGATCGAAAAAATATTTAAATGTTTTAGCTCTTTCAAGTTTACTTTTCAAGAATTATAATAAATTTGAGATAAATCCGGCAAGGAAAATTTTTGATCTATATAAGAAAAGCAAAGGTTTATATAGTTAAGTAAAAAGATAAAGAAATCACTTTATTGAGCAAAACTTGAGCGTAGCTTAATACCCCAATGACCTTTCTGATTGGTTATTACCCATAATGATGAATAAGAACCTATTTTCGTACCATTAGCCCTATAACGTGAAAACTTAATAGCAAGATGAACCTTGCTGTCGCAACTTTGAATTACATGTCTGTAATCCCAACAAGTATGATTCCATTCAGCAGTTTTAACAAATGAATCAAACAATTTAGGGGTATGCATAGGAGGTTTATTATATATTCCTAATCCCTGGAAAGCCAATCGAATATGAGGAAAATTAAGTAATTCATCACATCCAGAGCCATTACATGAATTAAATGAATCCATATAGGCAATAGCTACTTTAACAGCTTTTTCTTCATATTCATTATTTACAACGGTAATTACTTCTTTCTTATCTTCCGATTCTTCAGTTATCTTTTCAATAGTAACATTGTTTTTTGGGTATTGATCTTTTTCATTTATCATGTTATTTCCATTCAATTATTTTATATAATTAATATCATATTCTCAGAAAAATCATATTGGCTCAAAAGCATTTATTTTTTCAAGATGGTCCAGCATTTTTAAGTATTGGCGATCACGTTTTTTCAGTATTTCTGCCTCGCTTAATCCCTTATAATCATAAAAACCTTTGCCTGTTTTTGCCCCTAGATTCCCTTGCTCTACTTTATCCTTAATAAGTGAAATTTCTAACCCTCTGCTATTCAATATGTCATTATATAAATCGAGACCAGTAAAATCTATAGTTTGAACTACGCCTACTATAGGTAATCTAACTCCAAGGCTATTTTTTATCGCAACATCAATAGTTTCGGGATTTGCAATTTTTTTCATTAGAAGCTCAAAAACCACTCCACTAATAGCACCTTGAATTTTGTTGACAATAAAAGAGTCAATAAATTTATCAAGTACAACTGGTGTCTTTCCTATTCTTTTTATAAGGTCTACAGAAAGCTTTACAACTTCCTTTGATGTTTTCCGTCCTGGTACTATCTCAACCAAGGGTATAATATGAGGAGGAGCAAACCAATGTTGAATAACCAATCGCTCAGGTCTACTAACTTTTACAATTTTAAATATATCTAATGATGAGGTATTACTTGCTAAAATTGAATCTTTAGAACAATATTTATCCAGTTGTGAAAAAACTTTGCTTTTTATGTCAGGAACTTCACTCACAGCTTCCACGACGTAGTCCACACCCTTAACCGCATCTGAAAGATTAGTAGATGGATGAATACGATTAATTATTTTGGGGATTTCATCAGTTTTTACTCTGCCAAACTCAGCTAATGTGTTTAAATTGGATTTAATTAATTCCATTCCATGATTA
Organism: Promethearchaeota archaeon; assembly: GCA_048941265.1. Classification (GTDB taxonomy): domain Archaea; phylum Asgardarchaeota; class Lokiarchaeia; order Sigyniarchaeales; family SOKP01; genus LW40-45. The sequence continues at coordinate 33,952 of JBHLNT010000009.1, read as the reverse complement.
AGAATATCTGAATTTAAATCAACCATATTTACTTCAAAGCCGGCGGTGGCATAAACTTGGGCAATAGAATGCCCCATAGTCCCTGCTCCCACTACTAAAACTCTTTTTATTTCCAATTTACTCATTTTAATCTCCTTTTTAATATACTATTTTGAATTAAACAATTAAGTTAGGAATTAAATGAAAAAAAGATATGTAATTTATTTAATTTTTATTCATCACAATTCCGGACCGAAATGCTTAAGCATTACAAGGTTGTCCCATTTGCTCTCATTTTTAATTTCGATACCTTCACAGGCCGTATTATGAGTAATAAAAAGCTCATCATGAGTCATTTGTCCGAATCGAATCATTACCGGTGATTCAATATCTAATACTCCGAATTTCCCATGTCCTTGAATAACTATAAGTCCATATGCACCACTCTCTTTTATCGTAATAGATTCTTTAGGATAGACTGTCAATTCCTTTGCAGAATAAAAATCAGAATTATATACAACTAAATATTCTTCGTATCCTTCTCCTCTCATTTCATCTATGGGTTTTACCGGTTGTGGTTCTAAGAAACGATTTTTAAAGAAATTCGGATCTAAATTAAGATCCCAATTTATCAAATCAACAATATAATCGAGATTTCTTTTGTGAGCTTCAGGAACATCTTTTACTAAAAGATCCCAAGGAATGTATTTATCCCATGCTAAATTTTGAAACATCGCAAATACATCTGAAGCGAATTGTGGTTCATAAGTTAAAAGCGTACCTGGAGCATGCAAGACTCCTGGTGGCACGTCCCAACCTGTTCCTGGTTTCAATTTATATCCTTTCGAATGGTACAAAATTCCATTATCACTTTTTTCCCAGTTTTCTAAGCATTTTATAATATCATTTCTATTTGTACCTGGACTTAAGCCAAAATAGGTATGTGGAAAATATGCTGGATGATTATTTAACTGTTTTGGAAAATAATAGCCTTCAGGTTTCCCTTTTCGCCCTACATTAGCTGCTTTCTCGTTATCTTGATGTAAATGGAGTGGTAACGGTTCCATATTATCAAAAAACTTAGCATACATGGTCCATCCGCCATATTTTTCCATTACGTTATCTCCTAAAATCTCATCTCCCATCTTTTCAATTGCATCTTTTAATAATATTTTTTCTTTTTTAGCTCCATTCTCTATATAAATATAACTAAGACCCTCATCTTCAAGCGTGAGTGGGCCATTATCCGCTTTGGTTGTTGAAGCAAACCACCTCTCATCGATGCCACCTCGATGGGTGCCAAATGAATAATAATCATCTGGATGTAGTTTTAAGCGTTTCCCTGGCACACAAAATGCACGAGGCACCCAGTTAGGACATAACCGAAGAACTCCTTTACCTTCTTTCAAGGCGATATTTAATAAATCTTTCATTTTTACCAATTATTCTTAAATCTATATTTATTATAGGTATGTGCTTCTATAACTTTTGAGCTTTTTTATCTATTTGTATTTTATATTCAAAATCCTAAAGATACTCAAATTTAACTTTTGAATAAGATTTAATACATTTATAAATTAAAATTATTAAGGCTGATTCCCGAAATGGATGATAGTTATAAAGTAAAAGTAAAGAAAAATTTTCACTCAATATGTATACTTTATTTAACATTTAATATATGTGGAAACCTTTATGGCGTTAATATAAAGAACTTTTTGTTAGATTTATCGGGGGCTACACCTTTTCGCTTAGGTTTGGCAGTAGCAATTAGTCTAATCGTTAGTATGATAAGTATATTGACGTTTGGATACTATACAGATAAAATTGCTGAAAGATTTTCAAGAAAAAAGATTTTTTTCTTTACTAATCTAAGTTGGATTATGGGATTTGGTTTGAGACCTTTTGCACCTAATTACTATTTTTTTCTAATCGGAGTAGTTTTTGCCGCGTTTGGCGGAGGAGCTTTTTTGCCAATTGGATATTCAATAATTGGGGATTCTTATCCCCCCGAGGAGAGAGGAAAAAGTTTTGGTGGTATGTATGTTGCATTGTTAATTGGAGCAGCTGTGGGAAATATCATTGGAGGTTCAATAGGATATGTTTTAGGTGTTAGTGGTTGGAGGATCTCTTATGGTATGGCTGGTTTTCTAGGATTAATGGCATTATTGAATTATATTAATTCAGGAATAGATCTGGAACCAGGTCGCTCCGATCCAGAGTTTGAAGATTTTGAAGGTGAAATTCATCATGATTATAAAATAACCGTTGATAGTCTCTTTCAAATTTTTAAAAAAAAATCTATATTAGGTATACTAATTTATCAACTATTTATGGGAGTCACTTTTGCGGTAAGTACTTGGACCATTTTTTATTTAAGCAACAAAATAAATGATAAAAATTCTATATTAATTACATTAACGATTGTTCTTTTGGGGGGAACTGGGGCGATTTTTGGAACTTTAGTTGGAGGTAGATTAGGAGACTTTTTTTATCGTTCGGAAAAAATAAGAGGTCGTGTAGTTATCTCAGTAGGTGGCCTTATTATAGGAGGAATTATTTTCTTGATATTTTATTTAATACCTTTCAACACAACGACTCCATCACAGTATTTTTTTTCTTTCATAATTTTCGTGATACTTTACTGGGTAGGGAGTTTTTTAACTTCACTCTGCGTAGGAAATATATACGCAATTTATTCGGAGGTTTCCGTTCCAGAATTGAGGGGGACAGCCAACGCATTTACCGGTGTCATGGCAAGTATAGGAGGTATATTTGGCCATTTAATCTTTTCATTTATAATTGAACGCGATATGAATTTATTTCCATTTGCTATATCGTTATTCATATCCATATTTCTTTTTGGGACTCTTTTTTGGATAATTACATATATTTATTATCCACAAGAATCAAAAGAATTAAGAAATATAATGGTAGAGAGAAGAAAAAAATTAGATGAAAAAAGAAGATTAAATCCGACCTAAGCTTAAGAAGCCAATAAAAGTACACTTTAATAGAAAATGTTTACATAAATGTAAAAGAATCAAATTTTAATTGTTTGAGATGCTTATCTAAGTATTAAAATTAAAAATTAGTAAAATTGTTTAATTAAAAAAAAGGATATCATCGATTATGAATAAGACAGATATTATTGAAACAAAATCTGGTAAGGTTCAAGGGTATAAAAGAGATGGAATACAAATTTTTAAGGGAATTCCTTATGCATCTTCTCCTGTTGGTTCTTTACGTTTCAGCACTCCAGCTGAGAGAGAACCTTGGACCAATATACATGATGCCACTAAATATGGTCCTTATGTATATCAAGGATATACACCCCTTGAGGCATTGTTTGGAAAACCGGGATGGGAAAGTGAAACAGATTGTTTAACGTTAAATATATGGACTCCAAATACCGATAATGGGAACCTTCCCGTAATGGTATGGATTCATGGTGGAGCATTTATAATGGGGGGTGGAGCAAATCCAATCTATGAGGGTTCAGCTTTAGCGAAACATGGCAATGTTGTATTAGTTACTATCAATTATCGATTAGGAGCCTTAGGATTTTTGAATACATCTGGTGTAACGGCCAATATCGGATTATTAGATCAAATCGCAGCACTTAAGTGGGTTCGTAATAATATAGAAGTTTTTGGCGGTGATCCAAATAATATAACGATTTTTGGCGAATCTGCAGGTGGAATTTCTGTAATAACTTTAATGGCAATGCCAGCAGCTAAGGGACTTTTCCACCGGGTTATTGCTCAGAGTGCGCCAATTCTTATGCCAAAACCGGCGAAACAAAGCACTACCAATTTATTCCAAAGGTTGGGTATAAAAGAAGGAGATATTGATGCGCTTCGAAAGGTTCCCCCCGAAAAAATAATTGATGCTCAAAATAAGGTCTTAGCTAAAGCTGAAAAAGAAGGAAATTCAGAACTTATGGATTTTAGGCCTAGTATTGATGGAAATACTTTACCAAATCATCCATTAGATGCTCTAAGAAATGGATCAGGGAAAAATATTGATTTACTTATCGGATGTAATAAAGATGAATATAAACTATTTACAGGACTTAACCCTATGTTTAAAAAGATAAAAGAAGAAACTTTTCCAAGATTGGTATCAGCACTCTTAAGTAGAATGGATATTGATGAAAACAAAAGCTTAGAAATTCTTAATATATATCAAGACTCTATGAAAAATATGGCTTCTACTAATCCAATCGAAATTTTTGATGCTATTGGTACTGATTTTTTATTTCGTATCGCTGAAATTCGATTTGCCGAATCTCATCAGATCCATAACTCAAATGTATTTAATTATTTATTCACATGGCCATCTCCAGCTTTTAAAGGCAAACTAGGATCTTGCCATGCTATGGAACTTCCTTTTGTCTTAGGTACACTTGAGACACCTAAAGCTGATCTCTTTTTTGGAAAAGGTCCGGATGCGGAACTACTCAGTGAAAGGATGATGGATTCTTGGATTGCATTTGCTCATACTGGAAATCCAAACCATGATGGTATTCCAGAATGGCCTGTATATGATCGCGAAAAAAGAATGACAATGGTTTGTGGTAAAGAATTCAAAGTGATAGAGAGATATCTTGATAAAGAACGAGCAGCCTGGGATAACGTCTTATAGTCCTAATTTTTTTAATCATATTTATTTTTACTTCACTACTTGAATATAAAAAAAAGAAAAAAAATATTCATTTAATTTAAGAACCGAATAATTCTTGAGCCATATTTGCGTTATCTGCTTTTGTTTGAACTCCTTTTAATAATTCTGATTTTACTCTTTCAGCCAAAATTTGAGGACTGAATGGTTCTCCATTGTTATCAATTCGATTAACTGGATGCCATCCTTGATATACCCATACTTTATCACCTATGGCTCTAAAAACCTCACCCGTAATTCGTCGAGCTTCATCTGATGCCAAGAATACGACCAATGGTGCAAAATGTGAGGGATTAAACACATCAAAACCCGCTTTCGTCTTCATTTTCATAAAACCCGCCATTTTAGGTGTTGCATCAGTTGTCATTCGGGTACGTGCACTTGGTACTACACAATTAACCGTAGCATATTTTTTTAATTCGGCCGCTATAATAACTGTAAACGCTGCAATTCCTGCTTTAGCGGCACCATAATTAGATTGGCCGGCATTTCCAATTAAACCTGAATCAGATGCCGTATTGATAATTCTTCCAAAGTTTTTTAGCTTTGGATTAGCTTTACATTGCTCTCTAAAATACTGACTCGCATGACGAGTTAGGTTAAAGGTACCCTTCAAATGAACCGCAATGACCCCATCAAAATCGCTCTCAGACATATTGAATATCATTCGATCTCGCAAAATACCAGCATTATTAACCACAATGTCAAGCTTTCCAAATTCCGAAATAGCTTGATCTATCATAGCTTTAGCTTTATTAAAATCAGCAACAGAGTCATAATTTGCAACCGCCCTTGCTCCAAGTTGTTTACAATCTTCAACCACCTGATCTGCAACTTTGGTTTCAATTCCTGTTCCATCAAAGGCACCTCCTACGTCATTAATCACTAACTGGCAACCTTCTTTAGCCATAGCCAGGGCTTCTTCTCGCCCTAATCCACGACCAGCACCAGTAATTATAGCAACTTTTCCTTCTAACATTCCCATTATATTCCACCTTTATCTTTGATAATTAATATTATATAATATTTTCAATTAGATTCTTTTTAATTTTTATTATAAGATCTAAAGTCCAGCATTGATCGTAAAACCACCATCAACAACTAATTTGGCACCAGAAATGTAATCACTGGCTTTTGAGGCAAGAAAAACAATTGCTCCCTTAATATCGTCTCTTGTACCGAACCTTTTTATAGGAGTTAAATTTAATAATGGAGGTCCAATCATTTTATACATCGAACCGTCTTTATCTTGGAGGAATTCCATCATACCCTCCTCCATATTACCGGGGAGTATAGCATTAACTCTAATATTATATTTTCCCCATTCCACAGCCAACGATCTCGTGAGACCAATTATCCCAATTTTGGATGTGGCATAGGCTGTAAATCCTGTCGAAAAACCTACTTGCCCATTCTCACTAGAGAAATTGATAATGTTCCCGCTTTTTTGTTTTATCATCATCTTACCTATTTCTCGACAACAAAGAAATGTTCCTGTTAGATTAGTATTAAGTGTATTTTTCCAACGATCCAAACTGTAATTTTTCGAGGGACTCATTTCACCAACACCAGCATTATTCACAAGTATATCACATTTTCCGTAATAATCTTTCATTTTGTTTACCATTTGTTTAACTTGAGACTCATTAGTAATATCACATTTAATTGCTATACAATCTTTTCCCATTTTTTTCAATTTTACAACCGCCTCATTTAATTTTCCGTGAATATCTCTACCACAAATCGCCACATCAGCTCCCGCTTCGACCATTCCTTCTGCAGAGAAATATCCTAAACCTTTCCCACCACCAGTAACAAGGGCTACTTTTTTATCCAGATTAAATAAATCAAACACATGAGTCATGATAAATTAACCTTAATTTTTTTGTTTTAAATAATTTACGTCTAAATGTAATATCTTAAATCTTTAAAAAAAATAAAAAAAAGGAAAAATTAATTAATCCATTCAAACGCTAAGATTTTCGATGACAGTTGCGACGCCTTGTCCACCACCGACACAGGCATTAGCAACACCATATTTCGCATTATTCTCTTTCAAAATTCGAGCTAATGTGCCTGTGAGCCGTATCATTGTTGATCCTAAAGGATGTCCAATAGCCGTAGACCCTCCCCTTATATTCACTTTTTCTTCAGGAACGTTAAGCTTATGCATACAGTTTAAAGTAACAATGCAAAATGCCTCATTAATTTCCCAAAAATCAATATCATCCGGAGTTAATCCCGCATATTCTAATGCTTTACGAGTTGCTGGAACAGGTCCCCGACCCATAGTTGATGGATCAACCCCAGCCCATCCTATTGAGACAATTCTAGCCATTGGCTCAATTCCTCTCTTTTCAGCTTCTTTTGCCTCCATACAAACCGCAGCTGTGGCACCGGCATTTAAAGGAGAAGAAGTACCAACTGTTATAACTCCTTCAGCTGTACCTTCCCTCTCTATATAACCATTCCTGCCTCCATTTTTTTCTAAATAAAACGGTTTAGATAATCGAGGTAATTTAGAATGCGTCTCTAAATCTGATTTTCTTGCATTCATATCTCTGTCTACAATCAGAGGTTCCTCAATATTTCCCTCAACATGGCCTTCAATAGGAATAATTTCACCTTTAAACCAACCCGCTTCGTAATTTTTAACAGCTAAATTGTGACTTCTTACGCCAAACTTATCCAAATCTTCTTTAGTAAATACTGGGACTTCTTCCTCATATAGTTTTTGTGCAGTTTGAAGCATATTAAAGGTTGTAGGCATATCTAAATCGGGACGATAAAATTTACTTTTTTTATCCATCGTCTTTAAATTAGGTTCGGCACCCCTCCCTCGGACACGTGTCATATGCTCAAAACCAGTTGCTAAAACACACTTACTATTACCAGTCATGATCTCCATTATCCCTACATGCATCCCCGACCCTGCGGAACCACATTGCCTGTCTATTGAGAAAGCTGGGACATTTACTGGAAATCCTGCTAAAAATACTGGGGTTCTACCCCCATAGGTCCAATTTTCAAGAACACCTGCGGCAACTCCAACAGAAAATTCTTCCATGTCTTTTTTTTCTATTCCTTTATCAGCTAATTTTTCATCAAAAAATTTCATTAGCAGCTCAGCAAGCAACTCATCTCCTCGTATCTCACCGAATACATCCCTTTCAGGTTGTTTCGGTCTGGAACGAGAAAAAGCTGTACGAGCATAATCAATTAGCCATACTTCTTTCAATTCCAATTATAATCACTTTATTTTTACTTTTTATGGTTTTATCTTACTTTTCCGTTATTTAAGTAAGATATAATAATTTAATTTTGATACTTAAAAAAGGTTTAAGAAAATTATGAAATTATAAAAAAAAAAGAATATAAAGAATTTTAAGATTATTTTCCTTTAAATTTTGGTTGTCTTTTCTGTAAAAAAGAAGTTACACCTTCAATCACGTCTTTTGAGGTAGAGTTGACTGCAAACCCTAAGTGTTCAAACTGAAGCCCTACATTTAAAGGCACTTGGGTTCCATAATCAATGCATTTTTTAATTACAAATAGACTATTTGTAGCAGCATTTCCCAACCAAGAGGCTTTTTCATGAACGAGTTCCTCGAATTTGTCGTCATCAGCTAAAAACGAGACAATTCCCCATTCATACATCTGTTCGGCAGTATAGTGGTCTCCAAAAAATAACAGTTTTTTAGTCCTAAATTTGCCAAGGTGCCTAATTAATCGCTGAGTACCTCCATTAGCTGGAAAAATTCCTCTCAAAATTTCAGGAAAACCGAAACTTGATCGTTTTGATGCAATAACGATATCACATACTAACACTAACTCAAAACCTCCACCTAAGGCAAATCCATCTACAGCTGCTATTAATGGCTTTGGGAATTCTTCAATTAAGTCATAATATTTATGTCTCCGATACATCGCATGACTTTGATGCCTTAAATTACGTTGATCTAAATCAGAAGCCCCTCGTGCGGAAAGATCAGCGCCTGCTGAGAATGCTGGTTTTTTAGTAAAATCTTTAGTGCCACGTAGGACAACACACCGTGCCTCGGGATCCACTTCTAAAGTTTCTAAAGCTTCTGCAATTTCTTTAAGAGTCTCATTTTGAAGTGCATTTAGCTTATCTGGTCTATTAATTGAAACCACAGCATAATTTCCATCTGCTACTTTTTCTATTTTAACTTGTTCAAACTTTTTCTCTTCAGACAATTTATATAAACCCTTTCTTGTTTAAATTCTATTTAATTTTAACATTTTTACCAAATTGAATTAGATTTTTTAATAATTAAATCTAAATCATTTTTTGTATTCATTTCATATAATTAAAATTTTAATTTTTCCTAATTAATAAAAATCTTTGAATAAAAATGTCTGAAGCAATAGATAATAAATATAAAAAAGTAGCGAAGATCCTAAATAGTGTTCCAGGGGGATTTCCATATCAAATAACTGATACATTATTGCGTATATTAAAACACGCGATTGCAGAAGAAAACTTAGATTTTATGATGACATTCAGAAAAAATATCTCTCAATCCATGGAACAATTGAAAGAAAGTAGCGGGTTAACTGAGGAGGAGATTTTAAAAAAGGCTGATGCGTTAGCAAAGAAAGGTGTAATATTTAATCAACCAAATTCTAGTGGAGTAATGGTCTTTCGATTATTACCCATTGGGAGACAATTTGAGTATACATTTATGCAAAAACTCGAAAAAACAAAAGAAAATATGGAATTATCGGACTTATTCTATAAATTACATGAAGAAGTGGAAGAACTTATTCAAAAAAATTATGATAGATTTATCCCGGGGTTTAGCAAAATGCCTCCAGTTGATCGAACGGTGCCAATTTTAAAAAATAAAGCAACAGGAAATGAACTTAATATAATCGTTAATGAGGACTTAGAAGTTCCCGAGCAAAAAGTTATTCCTACCCAAAAAGTCGAAGAATTAATTAATAAATTTGATGATATAGCTGTGGGTTATTGTTATTGCCGGCAACATAAGGAATTTTTAGGGGAACCATGCAAACAATTTGATCTTTCACCGAGCTGCTTTACTCTTGGTAAGAGTGCACGCCATACATCTAATCATGGTTTTAGTAAATTAGTATCAAAGGAAGAAGCATTAGAGATTTTAAAAAAGATTGAAGATGCTGGATTAGTTCATAAAGCATATCATTTACATAGCGATACAAGTAAAGAGGAAGTAGCTATTTGTAACTGCTGCAGTTGTTGCTGCTTAACAGCTCGCGATTGTCTAGTTTTCCCGGTTGCCAATGCAACAAATTATTTATCCAGCATAGATCAAGATTTATGTGTAGGATGCGGTACATGCATAGAGAAATGTTATAATAAAGCAATATATTTGAATGATGACAATAAAGCGGAAAGAATAGAAGAATACTGTGTTGGTTGCGGAGTTTGTGCGTATTTGTGCCCTGAAAACGCGATATCTTTAATTGAAGGTCAGAGAATCGTTAGAATGACCCCTCCGCGTCAGCAATAAAGACTTTAATTTTGAAAAATCATTTCTTTTCTTTTTTTTTCAATCAGTTATCTTTTTGCTCTTTTAAGCATTATTTTAGATAAATTTTTGGTAACTCCTTGGTCCGGTTTTGGATTGTTAATCACACGATTTAGAAATGAAAACCCATTGACAAAACGTTCTTTCAAAGATGGTCCGATATGATCTGCCCCATATACCAACCTAAATTCGTGATTTATTTCATTATCATATAATATCCGATGTAAGAATTCCGCACCACGATACAATCCTAACATATCTTCTGTGCCTACTTCGATATATATCTTAATATCTGATTTTCGAATTTTTTCGGCATTTTTTATGGCAAGGTATGATGGATTGTTTAATTTCCAGTATTCTTCATCAAAAGGCGAGCCAAAAATCGTTTCCATTACGGGTTCGCTACGGTAAAACTTATCTCTTTTTTTAACATCTCTCCATTCTATAGCAGGTTCTATGCCCGGTTCAAAGGCTAAGAGAACTCCAAATCTATCTGGATATTTAAATCCCATTCTTAATGTTCCCATACCTCCCATTGATACGCCTCCAATGATTAGTTTCTTCGGATCTCTAAAAACTCGAAAATTTTCCAGAAGGAAGGGCATCAGTTCATTAAGGATAAAGGTCTCCCATTTCTGTGAACCATCTCGATAATCCATATAAAAAGAACGGTCGCAATGAGGTGTAACTAATACCATTTCAGGTAAAGTTTTTTGTTTCCACATATTTTGGATTAGAGGCTTAATATTATGTTTAAGAAAGCCCTGATAACCGGCCCCTCCATGGAGGAGCAATATCAATGAATAATACTCTTTTGATAATTCATAATCAGAGGGATATAATACGCTATACTTAACCGGACTTGAAACTAAATTAGTTTCAATTTTAAAATCCTGAACTTTTACCATTTATTTTCATACCTTCTATGTGTTATCTCTTAAATGTTATTTTCTAATTAAATTTCAACTCAGAAATGGCTATCCCAAATTCACCAGCCACAATATATAATAAGTAGATTTTATTTTTTTCTTCATAAATTGTGGGATCACGCAACTGGCAGACAGGTCCAATGATTGCACCCCGAAATGAAGGTTTTTGCTCTAAATTACCCCCTTCCCAATCCTTTTCCGGGCGCAAAACTTCGATAGGATGTGTAGGCTCCCAATATTTCCAATCTTTTGTGAGTTGAATGATTGAAAGTAGAATCCTTTCCGGAGAGTCTCCCACTTGAGTCCAGAATACCTGTAGCTGATCTTTATTTACTCTTAAAGCGGAATGACGCATATTTCGGTTAAAAAGTATGGGGCCTTGCTCAAAATTATCAATTCCATTTTGAGATCTATAGAATATACCAGGCATACACATTCCATAATACCAAGTATCATAATTAAATACTCGAAGATAAGGAAAAGAGATTATTTTTGGCTCAGCGACAAAATGGATCCCATCTTTAGAACGTGCAACACGCGTCATTTGACGTCCGTTCTTTAAAAGTCCATGATAATACATCCGGATTTCTTTTGTTTCATCAAGAACATGTACATCTGGAGATGCTATGTGGGGTATTGATTCATCTGGACCTTTATACGTAGGATCTTGCGCAATTTTTACCAGTTTTTTAGAAGGAGTTGTAGGAAATAATGACTCTTCTAAGCGTAATGTCCCCTTCTTATATATATGCCAGGGTCCTTCTAATTTATCTGCATAAGCCAACCTTATATAATCTCCCTTATGGGCAGAAAAATAAAGGTAATAATGACCAAGAGGTTCACTAATCCATTTTGGTACTCGGATTAATGAAGGGCCTGCTATATTGTTCCCTAAACTCTCATCCATCTGAGGATAAATAATTGGATTAAATTTAAATCGTTTTACTTCAATTTTAATGTTTGCACTTTGTTTTTTTTCTGCCATTTTATTATATTCACTTTTATAATTATAAAAATTATGTTTTTAGGAATAGCATCTTCGGTACTTTTCAAGAGCTGCCCGTAGTGCTAACACATTCTCCCATGGTGGGTTTAAGATATTATGACTGGGACCTGCAAAATATCCTCCTCCTGATGAGGCTGCTTGAATACATCTATATACATCTTGTTCAACATCTTGTGGAGTTCCAAAATTTAAAATATCAGATGCATCTATGCCACCAATGAAACATAAATTATCACCAAGTGTTTCTTTTAAATATGCTAAATCGACTCCTGCAGCCGGTTCTAATGCCTCAATAGCATTTAATCCCGCATCAACCATAGATGGTAAGAGTTTGTCAATATATCCACATGAATGTTGAATGATAAGTATCCCACGTTTTTTACAAGCTCCATAAATTTTTTGGTAATAAGGGAGAATAAATTCTTTAAATTTCTCAATAGAAAAAATTGAACGCCCTTTATATCCTAAATCATCAGCCATGAAAATAACCTCGACACCTGCTTCTCCCAATCGCTTTACAATCTCGATATTTGTTTTTGCGTATTCCGCCATGATTTCATGGATAAAGTCTGGATTTCTTCGCATGTAATATGCTGTCTTAGTTATGGACATTCCTTCGAATAATGCTTCATGAGGTGCTATAGGTAAAGTCGCCAGAGGATAAAAATATGGTAAGAGAGCCTCGACAAAACCGTCCCATTTCTGCGGCGAGTAATTTATTCTATCATTTATTGCCTCTGAAGGCTTTCCATATTTATCCCAATAAAAATGAACAATCTCGGGGGAAGTAAAATACCCATCAATATACCAAGAATAATCTAAACCCGTCTCTATTTGTTTTACGACTTTATATATTTTTCCGCTAATAGGATTAATTTGACAACCTGGATATTCAGGTGGAGCTTTTTTATACCTATATTTCAATTTTGAGCCAAAGGGATCCATGCAAAACATATCAACATTCCAAAACCGTTGTTCTGTAATAAAATATTTCAACTTTTTAGATTTGGGTTTTACCCATGTAACACTCTCCTCTTTTTCTTTAGATTTTAGATATTCTTGGTATATTAGGCTCGTTGGTTCAAAACCACTACAGTAGATTGGAACCATATCTGGTTCTCCATCGAGCTCCAAAGTACGAAATACTCTTTCTCTTTTTGTTAATACCATAATAATCACTTGATTTGAGTGTTTAAAAAAATTATTACAAAACTAATCTTTTTACTCCAGTCTTCTTTAATTTAAAAAAAAATAATTAATAAAATTTTCACTCCTAATATATAATTAGAGAATCAAAAAAAATCGGTTTTATGCTATGGATTATGAACAATTAACAGAACTTATTGTAGAATTGGAGTTAGATGATATTGTAGATGCTGTAAAAGAAGCCCTTGATGTTGATGGAAAAGATCCATTTGACGTTTTGTCTGCACTTACGGCAGGAATGGATGAAGTTGGTCGTCGATATGATGATGAGATTTATTATTTAGCGGATTTAATGCTAGCAGCAGAGACTATGAAGGTTGCTTTGGAGGTGTTGAAGCCAAAGTTAGCCTCATCCGAAAAAGTTAAAGAAAAGGTTAAAGTTATTATTGCTACTGTTAAGGGTGATAACCATGATATCGGTAAAAATTTACTTGGAATTCTATTAATGAGTGAAGGATTTGAAGTATATGATTTGGGGAAAGATGTTGATGCTGAAATGATTGTAGCTAAAATAAAAGAAACTGGTGCGACTATTGTTGGTTTAAGTTCACTTTTAAGTATGACAGTACCACAAATTGAAGTGGTGCATGAAGCTCTAAAAGCTGCTGGACTGCGAGATAAAGTGAAGTTAATCGTCGGTGGGGCTCCTTTAAGTATGGATTTAGCTAAACAATTTGGAGCAGATGATTTTGCTGAAGACACGATAAAAGGTATTAACCATATTAAAAACTTAGCTGGAATTTAACTTATCTATTCTTCTTATCTTATTTTTTCTTATTTTCAAAATCAACTTATTACCTTTTCAATAAAAGAGCAAATCTTTAATTTATTTTAGAATAATAAGTTAATATTAGAAATTAGATTAGAAATGATATTTAAAAAAAGATTATATCTTAGAATGAAATATCGACAATTTAGGTGAATTTAATGCGGAATGAAAATACAAATTTAAATAACGATGATATAAAAATCGTCAGAAGTACCGCTGCATTTGATTGTGGTGGGAGATGCCCTATTAAATTTCATGTGAAAGATAGCAAAATTATCCGCATCGACGGTGATGATCTTGTTGGTGAAGAGAATCAACTTAGAACTTGCGTAAAATGCAGGGCTCTTCGACAACATATTTATCATCCAGAGAGGCTAAGATATCCACTGAAACGAGTGGGACCTAAAGGAGAAGGCAAGTTTGAACGTATCTCGTGGGATGAAGCCTTGAATGAAATTGCCGAAAAAATTAAATATACTATAGAAAACTATGGAAACGAAGCCATTTTTTTACCGTTTGGGGGCGGTTATCTTGGCGCTCTTCATAATGGTCTACCTGCAATGGTGAGGCTTTTTACACATCTAGGTGGATATTCGTCTAATCATGGCAATGTATCCTCTGAGGGTTGTGTATGGGCCACCCAAGCAACATATGGCTCACCTTTCGTTGGACATTCTCGTGATGACATGTTAAATTCAAAACTAATAATACTCTGGGGGTGGGATCCAGCAAGAATGAATTCTGGAACAGATGCTATGTATAATCTTGTTAAAGCACATGAAAAAGGTGCTAAAGTCATTAGTATTAATCCCCGTTATTCTGATACTGATGTTGTAGTAGCTGACACGTGGATTCCTATTATACCTGGTACCGATGTGGCAATAATGGCAGCCATGGCTAATATAATTTTAAAAGAAAACCTTCAGGATCAAGCTTTCCTGGACAAATACACTTTTGGGTTTGATAAATATAGGGATTACGTGATGGGACAGGAAGATGGTATAGAAAAAACACCCGAATGGGCCGAAAAAATCTGCCAAGTGCCTGCAGAAATGATTAGAGAATTAGCAAGAGAATATGCAACCACTAAACCTGCTGCGTTAATGGACTGTCAAGGGCCTGCCAGAAGCGCTATGGGTGGACAGTATAATAGGGGTGCGATAACATTATCCGCAATGACCGGCAATATTGGAAAACACGGAGGGTCAGCTTGTGGAGGATTAATGGGTATTCCAATTGCCCATATGTTTTTTGGACCGTTCATTTTGCCACCAAGCAGAAATCCAGTTGAAGAAAACCATCCAAATAAAGTTTCCGTTAGGGGATCAGTAAATTTAACTCATCGTTTAATTACGAGAGTTCATACTAACAAAATGTTTGACCAGATTTTGGAAGGCAAGAAAGGAGGATACCCTTATGACATCAAATTTGGTTGGTTTTGTAACAACAACTTTTTAAACCAGTTAGGCAATAGCAATCATAATGCAAAAGCATTAAAAAAACTTGAGTACATGGTGAGTGCGGAATTATTCATGACACCCACAGCTAGATATGCAGATATAATATTACCAGTAACCAGTTTTGCTGAAAGATCAGATTTAACCCGACCTTGGCCCTCTGGACCATATTTTGGATTCATGAATAGGGCAATTGAACCTGTTGGTGAGTGTAAATCTGACCTTGAAATAGCTGAATTACTAGCCGATAAGTTAGGAATAGAAAAATTTTCCAAAACTAATGAAGAGAGACAATTAAAAAAGTTTTGGAGAAATACAAGAGATATCAAAAAATATATTACAGATTATGATAAATATAAAGAGGATGGAATTTGGAGGGTTGAATTAGACGAACCATATGTTGCGTTTAAAAAACAAATTGAAGATCCTGAAAATAATCCTTTCAATACACCTTCTGGAAAGATTGAAATATATTCGCAAAAAGTTGCTGAAGTAAATGATCCCAATATGGCCCCCATTCCTAAATATATACATATCTGGGAGGGTAAATTTGATCCCTTGACTGAAAAATATCCATTACAAATGATTTCTCCTCATCCTAAGAATAGAGTTCATTCCGAATTGTATCATGTAGAATGGCTCAAGGAAGTTGATCCTCATAAATGTTGGATAAATTCTGTTGATGCTGAATCTAGAGGCATTAAAACGGGAGATTTGATATATGTGCATAATGATCGAGGAATAATCTCGATTGAAGCATGGGTCACGGAACGGATAATCCCAGGAGTTATTTCGATCCATGAAGGTGCTTGGTATACTCCGGATGAAGAGGGCATTGATAGGGGGGGATGTGTGAATACATTAACTAAGAATGCTTACGGCCTAGATGGGGCTTCTTGTTTGAAGAACTGTCTTGTTCAAGTAAGTAAAGAGAAACCTGAGGTGAATTAGCATGCAAGTCGGTTTCTATTTTGATCAAACTCGATGCATTGGCTGTAAAGCTTGCATAGTCGCATGTAAAGACTGGCATGATATAGCTGCCGGTCCAGAATTTTGGATGAACATACTTTATAATGAGCAAGGAAAAACCCCAGATGTCTTCGTTAGCTATCTGGTAAGACCTTGCTATCACTGTGAAGACCCTGTTTGCATTCCAGTTTGTCCTGTAAAAGCCATTTCCAAGAGAGAAGAAGACGGGATCGTTATAGTAGATAGTGAAAAATGTCTGGGTAATGAAGAATGTGATTCTAAATGCTTAAAAGCCTGCCCTTATAATGCACCGCAATTTGGACCTGAAAAAGGAGCTAAGATGCGAAAATGTAACTTCTGCTTAGATAGGTTTTTAGATAATAAAATTCCTGTATGTGTTGAAACATGCCGACCTAGAGCGCTCTACGCCGGTAATTTGGAAGAGCTAAAGAAAGAATATGGAAGTGTTAAAGAAGCTGATAATTATTTATACTCTGAAAGGACAAAGCCAGCAATAATCTTCAAACCTAAAGTCTGGAAAAACAAGTGAAAAATATGTAAATTAAATTTAAAAAAATGGAAAAAATAATTTTATCTTCAAATTACTCCTTTTTCTTTAAGTGTTTGTAGATATTTCGCTTCTTTTTCTTCATGTATTTTTTTTAATTCTTCTTTTTGTTTCATCCACTCTGGGCCTCCCAGAGGATAAAATTTAACGCAGAGCCCGCCGATTAAAAGTACTATTCCTGGAATAACAGTAAAAGCCAGCATTATACCGAGTTGAGCGTTAGCTGTTTGTGTTGAAGCATGTTCATTAAATCCAAAGGCTAAAACTACCCATATAAAAACAGCTGGTGCGATAGATATAGCTGGTTTCTGCACAAGTGCTTCTATACCGGCATAAGTTGCTTCCCTCCTTTTACCAGTCTTTAGTTCATCGTAATCTACCACATCCCCAAAAACCATCTGTACCATGAGATAAAAACCTGAAAATGCGGCTCCTAATGCCATTAAACCAATGAACGCGGTGATATAGACCCAACCTATTAGTATAAATGATGTAAAACCAATCCCTAATATGATAAGGGAGGTCATAAACGCATTTTTAAGACCTATTTTTGATACGACTTTATTCCAAATAGGAAGGAACAAAATAAGCATCAAAAAGAATACAACGATCGGGAGTAGAGCTAAGAGTCCTCCGACTTGAAGTACAAAATCAATATAGTAAAAGACAGCAGTACCGAGTATTTGTTGAGCAAAATAGAAGCAGAAATAAGGAATCAAATACAAATTAAAAGCCCTATTTTTAAATGTGGTTTTAATACTTTCAATGAATCCCATAGGTTCTTCCATTACCGTAAATTTATTTTCTGTTAGGTAATATGAACTTACGAATAAGATTATTCCACAAATAATACCAATAATAGTCATTAATACTATAATATCAAGATTAATCCCTTTTTCTTCCGTTCCAGTAAATAAAAGAATAGGTATAGCCAGTGAAAGAAAACTAGCAATAGTAGAGGCAACACCTCCATAAGTCATTAAGTTACCACGAGCTTTAGAGGATATGGCCATTTCAGCTGGAAGGAGCCAAGTTATCATCAATATAATTGTTATCATTGTATCAATTGCAAAGAGAACAAATACGAAATAAAGGAAGAGGGCAAATTGATCGTTAATATCGACTAATGGGATCCAACATATAATAAAAGTTAGTGTAAAAAATGGAGCACCAAATCGAATCACGGGAATTCTTCTTCCATATTTTTCGCTGTGTATTCTATCTTCTAAATATCCTATTATTGGATCATTGAGAGTATTCCATACCAAGAAAATCACCCATCCTATGGAAATCCATGCTGCTGATAGCCCTAAGATAATGTTGTAGTAATATGTTATTGCGACCATTGAAATATTTCCTAAGATGCTGCCTGCTAATTGAGCACCTCCAAATGCCATTTTTGAACTTCTTGGAAGTTTCTCTTCAAATTCTTCAATAACACTCATATTCAATCCTTTCTATTGTCTACTTTTTTTAAAATTAAATATATTAACAAATTAGATGTTAACAATATTTAAATCTTTAATTATCAACTTAGGCTTAAAAAAAAACTGTATTTAACATAATTAAAAAATTGCCTTTGAATCATCCCTGATAACTAAAAAAATAATTACTTTTATCAGAAGAGAAATTTAATGTAATAAGTATAAATCGTTTTATTAAAAGAAAATCAATTTTTTTAAAAAGTTTACAATTCAGAATCAAGAATTCAATTCAAAGAATAATATAGTACGAGCTAAATCAGTATTCGACTGCGGTGGATGGTGCCGCCTGAGACTTCATGTTAAAAATCCTGATGAAACCTGTATTGATAAAGGAGGAAATGTTAATGTCTTAACTATAGATCTTTTATCGGTATGAAGAGCAACGGCTCTTAATAATTATTGAGTTGTATTAAGCAAAATCGAGGACTGAATATAAGTATTAAGTAATGAAATAGAAAAAATATAAATAATGAATCGATAAAATTCTTTATAATATATTAGAAAGTGAGATTAATCATTGAAAAAATATTTAGCATTTGATCTGGGAGCCAGTTCTGGAAGAGCAATTGTGGGGAAAATTGAAAATGGCGTATTAAAATTAGATGAGATATATCGATTTCCCAATGGCGGAATACAAGTTTTTGATTCATTGTATTGGGATATCTTAAAACTCTTTCAAGAAATCAAAAGTGGAATATTGGAATACGTTAAAAAATATGGTTCTGAATTGGAATCTATAGGTTTAGATACTTGGGGGGTAGATTTCGTTCTTTTGAATGAACGCGATGAGCTTGCAGGTCCCGTTCATACCTATCGAGACAATAGAACGAATGGTATATTAGAGAAATTATTCCAGAAAATCCCTAAAGAAGAAATCTTTAATCAAACTGGCATTCAGTTTATGCCCATCAATACTTCGACCCAATTATTTTCAATGGTGCATAATAATTGCCCCGAACTAGAAATAACGAAGACATTTTTGATGATTCCAGATTATTTTAACTTTTTATTATCAGGAGTTAAATGTTCCGAATATTCTGATGCTACTACATCCCAATTGTTTAATCCCATAGAGAAAAATTGGGCTTATGATTTAATTAAAAAAATAGGTTTGAAGAAAGAATGGTTTTGTGAAATCAAAGACCCTGGTACCATTTTAGGACCTATTCAAAAAGAGATAGCAGAGGAAACGGGAATATCCCAAAATACACTAATTATTGCTCCATTATGTCATGATACGGGATCTGCGATTGCTGCAATTC
Organism: Promethearchaeota archaeon; assembly: GCA_048941265.1. Classification (GTDB taxonomy): domain Archaea; phylum Asgardarchaeota; class Lokiarchaeia; order Sigyniarchaeales; family SOKP01; genus LW40-45. The sequence goes on along the minus strand of JBHLNT010000009.1, from coordinate 14,109 downwards.
CAGTAGATAGAGATAAGCAAAATCAAGGAGATTGGGCATATATTAGCTCTGGAACTTGGAGTCTATTAGGAGTTGAATTAGAAAAACCTTTGATAAATAAAAAAGCCATACAGCATAATTACACAAATGAGGGAGGGATTAATAAAACAAGTCGTTTTCTTAAAAATCTCACTGGATTGTGGCTCATTCAAGAATGTAAAAAGCAATGGAATAAAAATGATATGAATTTAAAATGGGATGAGATTGAAAAACAGGCTAAAGCTGCACCACAATTTAATTCTTTCATAAATCCCGATGATCTCTGTTTCTTAAATCCTCAAAATATGATTGATGAAATCAAGAACTATTGTAGAAAATATAATCAAGAAATACCCAAATCTATTGGAGAAATCGCAAGAACTATTTACGAAAGCATGGCTTTTAATTATAAGAGAGCGGTATTAAATTTAGAAGATATTTTAGAAGAAAAAATTAAGGTGGTTCATATTATTGGAGGAGGGAGCAGAGATAAGTTATTAAATCAGTTTACAGCTAATGCCTTAAATGTCCCCGTCATAGCTGGTCCCGCTGAAGCTACTGCGATTGGTAATGTTCTTGTTCAAGCACTTGCATTAGGTGAGATTAAGGATATAAAAGAATTAAAAGAAATTATTAGAAAATCTTTTCAAATAAAAGAGTATTTCCCGAAAAAAGTCGATGAATGGAAAAAATATTTTAAGATCTTTTTAGAAAAAACATCTTTAACTTGTTAAATGAGACCATTTCTTTAAAAAAATTGATAAATTAAAGAATAAGATGAGAAATTATGGAAGAATTTATTGAAAAATCATATAAACTTGCTGAGAAAAGATATTTCGAATATGGAATAAATACCGAGGAAATTTTAAATAAACTAAAAAAAGTATCACTTTCGATTCATTGTTGGCAAGGTGATGATGTTGGCGGATTTGAAAGAACTGATGCAGGATTATCTGGCGGGGGTATTCTCGCAACAGGAAATTATCCGGGTAAAGCTAGGACAATCCAGGAATTACAGCAAGACCTTGAAAAGGCCATTTCTCTAATTCCAGGAGAGAGCCATCGTGTGAATTTACATTCAATTTATGGAGATTTTGGAGGAAAATTTATAGAACGAAACGAAATTAAATCCGAATTTTATCAAGGATGGATTGATTGGGCTAAAAATAACAACTTAAAAATAGATTTCAATAGTACGCTTTTTTCCCATCCAAATGCCGATAATGGGTTTACTTTAAGTAGTAAATCTAAAGAGATAAGAGAATTCTGGATTGAACACGTAAATAGATGTAGAGAAATTAGCGCTGAAATCGGAAAACAACTGGGTGATTCATGTATTCAAAATATTTGGATTCCTGACGGTTCCAAAGATATCCCTGTTGATCGTATGGGACACAGACAATTATTAAAAGAATCTCTCGATGAAATTTTTAAAAAGAAATTTTCATCCAATTTAATGAAAGATTCTATTGAAGGAAAATTATTTGGGATTGGCAGCGAAGCTTTTGTAGTAGGAAGCCATGACTTTTATTTGAGTTATGCTATTTCTCGTAAAATGATGTTAACCATAGATACAGGTCATTTTCATCCCACTGAATCAATAGCGGATAAAATTTCAGCGATATTACCATTTATTCCCGAATTGATGCTCCACATTAGTCGTGGATTGCGATGGGACAGCGATCATGTGGTTATTGTCAGTGATGATTTGATACAGTTATATGAAGAAGTAATAAGAAGCCAAGCTACAGATAGGATTCATTTTGCTTTAGATTTTTTCGATGCCTCAATCAATCGTATTGGCGCATGGGTGATTGGAGCCAGAGCCGTACAAAAAGCATTATTATATGCTCTTTTACAACCAATTAAAATTTTAAAAGACTACGAAGAAAATGCTAAATACTTCCAGCGACTTTCTCTTTTAGAAGAGTTAAAAACTCTACCATTTGGAGCTGTTTGGGACTATTTTTGTTTTAAAAATAATGTTCCGATTGGAAAAGAATGGATTAAAGAGATTGAAAAATATGAAGAGATGGTATTGAAAAAAAGAATAGTATAGAGTAAATGTGTAATCACAAATAAAAAAAACATTTCTGAAAATTTAAAAAGGTGTGCTAAATGCAAATTAGACTTGATAAAAATGAAATGCCTAATCCTCCCCCAATAGAGATTATTGAAAAAGTAAAACTTAGCATTGGACAACTCAATCGCTATACCCCTCAAAATGAGGTAACTAAATTTATTGATTTACTATCTGATTATGCAAACATACCTCCAGAATCTTTAATATTATGTTCAGGCTCAGATATTTTGATTAAGGAGTTTATTTATCTTTTTTCGAGAGGACGGCAAATAATTATCGCAGATCCGACTTTTTTCTTAATTTCTAATGCAGCTCAAAAAACATCTTCTCATATATTAAAAGTTCGCCTGAAGGAACCAGAATTTAATTTCCCCTTGGAACCAATAGTTGATGAGATAAAAAAACCGACATTGATGGTCATAGATAATCCAAATAATCCTACCGGGAATTTGCTCTTAGATGAAAAAGATGTGAAAATAATATTGGAGAATGAAAATGTAATTTTATTAGTTGACGAGGCATACTTCGAATTTTCTAACGTAGGTTTTGCTAATTTAATAAAAGATTATCCGAATTTAGCGATTTCAAGGACCTTATCTAAATCTTTTGGATTAGCTGGATCAGGAATAGGATATTTAATTGCTGGGGAATTAACCCAACAAAGATTTTCCGGTCTTGAAATTATGCTTCCTTATCCGAGTATAATTGCCGGAATTCAAGCTTTAAAGAACAGGAATTATATGCTAGAATTTTTAAATGAAGTCAACCAAGAAAAGCAGAGGGTTATGAAGCTCTTATCTGAATTAGGAATGTCTGTGTATCCAAGTTATACAAACTTTTTATTGATAAAAACAAAAATTCCTGATTTAGCTCAAAAATTAGAGAAAAAAGGGATCTATGTTTCGAATTTATTTCATTATTCATTAAGTAAAGAATTTATTAGAGCAAGTATTGGTTCGAAAATTGAAAATGATAGTTTTATAGATACTTTAAGAGATATGTAATATTATTATTTTAAAAAGTATTATTTTTTCTAACTTAAAAGGTATAAGATAGATCAACATGATTGATAAAGCAGTTTTAAAATATTATATCATTGGACTAGTCCTAATAGTAGTAGTCTTAATATCCTTTGGGATAAGTAATATGAACGATTATTATAGTAAACTCGATCTGTATACATTGCCCTTTGGGGATACTGCAGGACAAGTAGAAATGACAATGATGTTAGTAGCTATATTAGCACCATATCTCGCTCTCTTTATAGGCTATGGATTAGGAGCCCTTGTAGTAAAAATATACTGTAGATTTACAAAGATATCTAAAAAAATAATATTTGTAGGCTATGCTAAACTCGATCGCTCTGGGAAATATTTGAGAAAGAGATATTTGCTTCAGCTACTCTTTGCAACAGTTTTATGTATAAATATTTGGATTTATTTAGTGACTAATGTGGAGCTAATGACATTATTTTTGTCTGATGAAGGCAAGAAAAGAATGTTTGATTCACATACAGGTCAAATGTTCGCTTTTGTCATGTTTATATGGTACTGGGTGCCTCTTTTCATAGCAACTTTGGTGTTTGCAATGTGCGCTGTAATTCAAGATTCAGGTCTTGTTTCGATCAAAAAGATAAGTGGTCAATCCGAATTCGTTGATACTGAGCGTGTCGGTGATTTATTATTTGGATTTATTAAAGGATATGCAGGGATTTCAGTTATTATCAATTTCTATCTGCTTCTTACGACACCATTGGGGAGGGAAGGATCTCTCATAATTTTTCCTTTATTAGCTGCGATATTGATGTTCCATCTAATTATTGCAATTGATTTATTCCGAAGTGTAGGAGTAAAATGGGTTCATAAGGTTGTAAAAGGGTATTACCCACCTCAACTAATTGAATTAACTTTTAATAAAACAGATATTGACCCGAACGAACTTATAGGTTAGGTTTTCTTTTTTTTTTTTAATTTTTTGATTTTAAGAAAAAATAAAATCATGAATTCCAATCTTAAATAATAATAATTTAATAAAAATTTATAAATCCAAATTAATTGGAGAGAGAGAAAATATGAAACTTTTAGAAGGGAAAAAAGCGTTGATAACTGGCGGTGGAAGAGGGATTGGAAGAGCTGTTGCTCTTGAATTTGCGAGAAATGGAGCAAATGTAGTAGTCGCCTCTAGAACAGAAAATGAGTTAAATCAAACTGTTAAAGAAATTGAAAATTACAACGTAAAAGCTAAAGCTATTCCAGCCGATTTATCCACTGTTGATGGAGTTAAAAAGTGTGTTAATAAATACTTCGAATCTTTTGAAAGATGTGATATTTTAGTAAATAATGCGGGAATGACTCATTTCGCCACCGTTGTTGATTATCCTCTTGAAAAGGCTGTAAAATTATTCAATGTGAATTTTATTTCCTATTATGCCATGATCAAACTAATTCTTCCTTCAATAATAGAACAGGGAGGAGGTAATATTATATTAACATCATCACCACAGGGAACAGTGTATTTTAGCAGTCATAAAGTAGCATATTCTGCTTCTAAAGCCGCAGTTATGGCAATGGGAAAATGTTTACAAAATGAGGTAGGAAGACAAAATGTTCAAGTTAATGTTATTTTGCCAGGAGCAATCCATACGCAGATGATGGAGGATCTAATAGAATGGGGTCAACATTTCCCTGAAAAGGTTTCCCCAGAGAAAATTGCTCCCTTATATCTCTTTTTGGCCAGTGAATCCTCTAAGCGGAAATATAAAGGAAAAGTTATAAATCACTTAATGCTTAACGAAATAGTGAATACTATTCAAACTGAATTAGGGAGTAAAGAATATAAAATAAAGGAAATTATAGATCTCATGAAAATTAAGCTAAATAAAGAGCAATATGCAATGTTGAGAAAAAATCAAGAGCTTTTTGAATTTATGCTTAATTATAACACTATATAAAATAAACCAAAGGTGAATATAAACATGTCTAATGAAATAAAAAATGTTAGTGTTATAGGTATAGGTTTTTTGGGTAGATTAATTACCGAAAAAACTGCATTATATAACTATAATGTACGTATATATGATATAAATCCTGAAGGGCTTGAAAAATTAGCGAAATCATTAACCAGAAAAAAGAAACGAAAGAATTTATTTGGAGAAGTTTCATTTCATAATACCCTTTCAGAAGCCGTGGCTGATGCTGATTTAATTATTGAGGCTGTACCAGAAAAGTTGGAATTAAAAAAAGAAATATTTTCGAAGATTGACACAGCTGCCCCACCACATGCTATCATTGCCACGAATAGTTCCTCAATCCCTGTTTCAAGAATAGAAAACGTCGTCCAACGTAAGGATAAAGTATTAAATATTCATTTTTATCATCCAACAATAACACCAATGGTAGATATCATGCGGGGATCAGAAACTAGTGAGGATACTTTCAAAAAGGGTAAAAATTGGATTGAATCCCTTGAGCTTACTCCATTAGAAGTGAAAAAAGAGTGTTTAGGATTTGTGTTCAATAGAATATGGAGAGCTATCAAAAAAGAATGCCTAAAGATTTGGGCAGGAGGTAACGCTGAAATTGAAATTGTTGATAAAGCTTGGAAAATTTATACTGGTATGGGAGTAGGACCATTTAGCCTTATGGATATGGTAGGTTTAGATGTTGTTTATGATATAGAAATGTCATACTTTAACGAGAGTGGAGATCCTAATGATAAACCACCTCAAGCTCTTAAAGATATGGTGGATAGGGGAGAACTAGGAAGAAAGTCCGGGAAAGGTTTTTATGAATATTAATTTTAATATTGCCACAATTAAGTTCATTAACTTAAAGAATAAATAAAAATATAATAAAAAAAATAAAACTACATTGGTGCTACTATATTCCTTAATTCACCATATTTTCCTTCTTTTATATTTTGATGTAGTTCTTCTGTTAGAGTTATATACTTTTTAGCACTTAAATCCCAGAAATGAACTGGATCCTTAACAATGTTGAGATCAAATGTTTCTTTACGGAGACTGATTTTTACTATTTTAAAAGTTATCCAGTTAGAATAATAATTAAAATCCATACTAATGCAAAGCTGATAATTATCGTTAAATTGGCTATCATACTAATAAGCTTTAGATCATACTCAAATTCTACTGAGAAAGGGATAACAGCTAATCCTATCGGAAAAATTAGGGAAATCGTTAATATTATTCGAAAAAGTAAATCGAATTGATCAGGTGGTAGGAAAAAGAACAATAATAGACCAACAACTAAACCCAAGGAATAGCGAGTTATTAGAACTTTTAAAATTGTAGCCCATTCTGTTCTTTCGAATTTAAGGTTTAAATAAATGCCTAATAAAAGTAAAGATAATGCAGTATTAGCTCTTGCAATAATATCCAATAAATCCCAGAAAAAAATCGGCATACTCTCTCCAATACCTGAAAAGTTTATGAAAAGTGCAAAAAAATAACTCATTAAAGGAGCAGATTTCAATAAACGTCTCCCTGTATCTTTAAATTTAACACTTAAATCTTCGCTTTTGCTATTCGGTGCGAAGATGGAACCAACAATATAACAGAGTACAAATATGGTAAAAGCATTTCCTGCATCGATAAAAGCGATATATTGCATTCCTTTCTCCCCCCATATTCCTTCAATTAAAGGGAAAGAAAAATGAGCTACATTAAATCCTATTAATGCCATTAAAATGAGACCTTTTTTCTCTCTCTGAGTTTTCCTAAATAGGATTAGACCGATTATAGCCATTAAAAAACCAAAAATTATATTAACTAAAGGCAATAAGATCAGAGAAGGGTTAAATTCAACTCTACTTGTTACTTTTAGAATAACTGCTGGCAGTGTAATGTTAAATATAATTTTGGCAATCACTTTCCCGTTTTCTGCTGTTATTATTTTTAATTTCTTTACAATATAACCAATCACTATTATTGTTAATGATAAAAGGAAAATGTAATTTACATCTGCCATTTTTTCAATATTTTACCTCATTTTCAATCTCAAAATGAAATATTATAAGTAATTTATAGAAAAATTAATCCATTTCTATTTTAACATAAACTATAAATAAATTCATCTCTAAATTCCAATTAAAATATCTTAAATTTTAGAGGTTAATAGGTTAAAAAGAATTGAAACCAAATCTTCTCTTAGATGAGAAAATAATTATTACTGCTGCTATCACTGGTGGTATCCAAGGAAAGTGGGCGAATCCTGCAGTACCAATTACTCCAGAAGAACAAGCTCAAGATGCCTTGGAATGTTATAATGCGGGAGCCGCGATTTGTCACCTTCATGTTCGTGGAGAGGATGGCCAAAATACTCCTGATTTAAAGGTTTATAATAAAGCCGTTACTCTAATTAAGGAAAAATCTCCTATTATAACACAAATAGGAAATGGTATAGGGGCTTGGGTTGAGTGGGGTACAAAAGTGAGTAGTAAAGGTAAAAAATATGGCACATCAATCCGAATGGCAACTTTGGAAGAGAGATTAAATCTTCTCAATATCAAACCAGTACCAGATATGTATACAATAAACGCCGGAACATTTGAATTCCGAACACGTTATGGAAGTCATTTATTCGACAATCCTATGGATTTCAATAGAAAATTTGTTAATAGATGTTATAAGCGAGGTTGTGGGATTGAAATTGAAGTATATGACTCAGGTCATATTAATAATATTTTTGATCTTGTAGATGTAAGCTCATTAAAGCCTCCCCTACATTTTAGCCTGGTTTTAGGAATCAATGGAGGAGCCCCCGCAACAGTAAGTAATTTGACCCATCTAGTTGATCAGTTTCCCGAAGGTTCTATGTGGCAAGTCGTTACTGTGGGCAGATATAATCTTACTCTTACCACTATTGCCATGTGTATGGGCGGTAATATTAGAACTGGATTAGAAGACACACTTCACTATAGAAAAGGCGAGCTCGTTCAAAGTAATGCTCAACTTGTAGCTCGGATGGTGAGACTGGCTAAAGAACTTGGAAGAGAGCCCGCTACCGTAGATGAAGCCAAAGAACTGTTAGGATTAAAATCATAGAAGAAATTATTGCTTTGTAATTTCACTTGATAATCTCTTTTTTTTATTCATTTTAGATATTGAGTTAATAAAAAATAAAAAAAGAATTAATTTTTAAATTACTCCAATTCTTTGCCAAATAAGGTTTTTACATCCTTTTCACATAAGAAGAACGCAATAGCAACTGGAAAACCAAATATGAACAAGGCACAGGAAGCAGCAATAGCAAGATACCTGCAGAATTTAATTTTAAATAGCAATCCTATGGATCCTATTAGCAATATTAACACAATTGGAGCCGCTATGAGAGCAATAATCGTCAATGATGCGGAAATTTCAGAGGCACTCTGTTGACTATTTTTTGCTCTTTGTTGCCCTAGATAATCTGCATTGGTTATAACATAATATACAAAAAAGAGAAGAAATATTGCTACTACTATAGAAATAATGGATACGATATATATAAGAGTCTCTCTTTTAATTTTAGGCACATCTGGAGTTGTTCTGGGATTATCTTGTACATCACGAGCAGCATACATGAGCAAAAAGAGTGGGATTAAAACATACACTGTCCCATGAACCATTACTCCAAATTCGCGTTCACCACCATATACAGCCGTTGAAACTACAAGCATTAAAAAAACTGAAAGAACTGTAAAAACTAAAAAAAATTTGAACGTTTCTTTATAGCCCTTTTTGAAATAATACATAGAAAGTAAAATTGCAGCAACGACGATCATCACTCCTAAGATCATTAAGGGGTCTATGACGTGATATGCATAACCACCCCATGCTAGCATTTCATCATGTGTGAGGTCTATTCCATACCAAATATACATCTTTTTTTCGAAATGATAAAACTGATCAATAAAAAAGTGAGAAATACCACCTGCCACCGAAACTAGATACGCATTCTTCCAGTTGACCTCTCTAATTTCCTCATCTACAAACTTTAATGGAAATAGACCATCAGATTCCACTAATGTAAAGCGGGAGCTATATGAATAGACCAATGAAAGCGGAATGGCAAGTATAGCGTATCCGAGAATATTGTGAAAATATGGAATATAAAAAAAATAATGTAATATGTCCGGACCGAATATATTGTTTGCGAGAAAAATAAAAGCGATCTTATAGCTGAATTTATTCTTCGAATAATAAAGGATTGGTATAAGCAGACATAATCCGTAAAATACATGTCCAAAAGTAGGCATTTCTATGTTCACGATCTTATAATTGATATGATATTTGATTTACAAATATAGATTCCTAAATGAACCATGTTAAAAATATATAGATGTCCTATTGATTTCCTATTAATTACTATTAAAAAAATGATTTAGAAAAATAAATAAACTTAAATTCAGAATTTAAATCATTATCCTTTATATAAGAATTAAAAAAAAGAAAAATAAGATTTGAAATTAAACTTCTGTGCCCTTTCCAAACATTTCTTTTATATCTTTTTCACATAAGAATAGAGCGATAGCTAAAGGAAATCCAAATATAAAAAAGTATAATGAAGCAGCAATAACAAGATAACGACAGAAATTAATTTTAAAGAAAAGACCTATTGAGCCAATAAGTAAGATTAATGCTACTGTGCCATAAATATATCCTATAATTACAATTGAAGCAGCTATATCACTAGGATTCTGATGGTAGTATGGCATATCTTCGGCAATGTAAGAAGCAAGGTACTCTCTCTCTGAAATAGCTATATAAACATAAGCAAGCAAGAAAAGCGCCACAATTATTGAAATCATCGCAACAATATTTATTAGAGAGCTTCTCTTGATTTTTGGTACATCAGGAGTTTCTCGTTTATTATCTCTTACTTCGCGAGCAGCATACATGAGTAAAAAGAGAGGAATCAATACATAAACAATGCTATGTACAATTACTCCAAATTCTCGTTCTCCCATAAAGACAGCTGTTGAAATTGCTAGCATTAGAAATACTGATATTGCGATTAACGTTATTAGTGCCTTAAAAGTTGCTTTCGAACCTTTACTAAAGTAATAAATCGACAATATGATAGCAATTACACAAACTTGTTCACCAATTAAGTACAAAGGATCAACAACATGATAAAGCGGACCCCCCCATGCTAGCATTTCATCATGATGAATAGCTATACCAGGCCAAATCCACATTTCCTTTTCGAAATGATAAAATTGATCAATAAAAAAGTGGGAAATTCCACCAGCTACAGATAAATAGTAAGCATTTTTCCAATCTACTTCTCTAATCTCCTCATCTATGAATTTTAAAGGAAATTTTCCTTCAGATTTCTTTAAAGAAAAACGAGAACTATATGAATACACTAAAGATAAGGGAATAGCTAGTATGGCATAGCCTAATATACTATGAAATGGTGTAATGAAGAATAGATATACTACATCTGGACCATATATATTGTTCGCAAGAAAAATAAAAGCTACTTTATAATTGAATTTATCCTTTGTATAATACATTATTGGTATAAGAAGGCATAACCCATAAACTACATGACCTAACATTGGCATTTTTAATAATCTCCATTTTTTAATCAAAAATAAAAATTCAATTTGCATATTAACATGTTTTGTTAACCTATATATAATGTATAGTTTTAATTGGATTTCTGCTTTAAAAAACTAACAAAATAGGGAAAAAAAAGATTCCATTTTTGCTTATCAATAGCAATAAAATGAAATTGTTAAAGATTTTAATTAGCAGTAATATTAATGATCTTATCAACTCTAATTTAATAAAATAATATAAAAAAGGATGAAATAAAATGGTTGAAATCAAGAATTTAGTGGTAGTTGGAGCAGGTCAAATGGGCACTGGCATAGGTCAGGTTGCATTGATGGCTGGATTTAACGCCACGATGGTTGATGTCAAGGATGAGTATGTTAACAAAAGTTATGCAAGTATAGATGAAGGAATGAAAAAACTTGAAGCAAAAGGAGCTTTAAAAGGCAAATCCGCAGCAGACTTTATGGCAAATTGTAAAACTTCTATAGATATCCCTGCTGCTGTGAAAGATGCAGATATAATCATCGAAGCCGTTATTGAGGATATGAATATTAAAAAGCAAGTCTTTAAAACTTGTGATGAAAATGCTCCCGCCCATTGTATAATCGCCTCAAATACTTCTACAATGTCTATTTCAGAAATGGCGACTGCTACCAATAGACCAGATAAAGTAATTGGTATGCACTTCTTTAATCCTGTACCTTTGATGAGGTGCATTGAGGTAATTTACGGTGAAAAAAGTTCTGATGGTAGTGTTAATACCGCTATGGATTTTGCTGGCAAATTACCTTGTCTGAGAGGCCCAAGATACGTTGCCAAGGTATTAAAAGATAGACCAGGATTTATCGTTAATAGGATCACGGCCCCCGTTCAAATTTATCAAAATTACATTTTTGACAAGGCCGAAGCTGAAGGAAAAACATGGGAACAACTCGATAACGATTCCGGTGGTCCAATGCCCACGTGTGTATTGGCTGATTTTGTAGGTATTGATACAATTTATCATGGCTTAAAATATTATGAAAGCACACTTTCCCCCGATTTTGCACCTGGTAAGGTCATTGCCAGGATGTTTAACGAAGGTTTACTTGGCGCAAAAACAGGAAAAGGATTTTATGATTGGTCAAAAGGAAGACCCTCACCTGATAAGAAAGCAGGGAAGGCTCGATTATTTAAACTTCAATACCCAATAGCAATAATGCTGAACGAAGGTTGTCGAGTTTTAGAAGAAGGGATCGCAACGAGTTGGAAGGTTTGTGATGATGCTTTAATGGCAGGGATGAATATGCCGGGCCCAATGGCTCCAAATGTTAACAATTCAGAAAAACAAGTTGAAGTGTTAAATGAGCTTGTAGAGATGACCGGTAAGAAATATTTTGAACCTTGCGAACTCCTAAAGTCTGCCAAATGGGTCGATATGAAATAAACTTGCTTTAAATACGTTATAAATTTATTATAACTTTTTTTTCTCTTTATTAAAATTTTTCTATTCGCTGAACATTGCGAGAGTAAAACTCATATTAAAGCTAAAAAAATAGGGATAATTTATTAATAAACTTTAATTAATAGCATTATCTTTGGTATTAATGTTGATCATTAATTGTGATCAATATTTCAATCAAAAAAAAAAAAAAATCAATAAAATATGATTAAAAATGGTTATAGAAACAAAAATTACCAAAATGTTGGGGATTAAACATCCCATAGTTGCCGCACCAATGGGCCCGTTTTACACTACCGATTTAGCGATTGCTGTTTCTGAAGCTGGTGGTTGTGGAGTCATAAGCCATACGGCTTTAGTAAGCGAAATCTTAGCCGGAAGAAGTGCTGTAGAGATCATGAAACGAGATATGTTGAAAGTTGTTGAACATACCGACAAACCCTTTGGCTTCAATATTAGAACTTCACGCAACGAACGTGAGGCTCCAGCCCTTTGTAAAAGAATTCCTGAATTCATAATGAGTAATCCAAAATTAAAAGAACAATGCGTATATGCTATAACTAGCGCGGGCTCTTCGAAATCAATATATACCAGTAAATTTCGAAAATTAAGGGAAAGTGGATCTCAAATTAAACATTTTCACGTCGCACCAGCCCTTTGGTTAGCAGATAAATGTGTTGCTACAGGAGTCGATGGAATGGTAATAACGGGAGGTGAAGGCGGTGGTCATCAATCTTATGAAAAAGTTAGTACTTTAGTATTACTGCAACAAGTTACACAAAAATATCCAGACTTCCCCATAATTGCTTGTGGAGGATTTGCCACAGGTCAGGGACTTGCAGCTGCGTTAACAATGGGAGCTGGAGCAATTGCTATGGGTTCTCGGTTTATTGCATCAAAAGAAAGTGAATTTCATGAAACATACAAAAATGTGGTTCCACCTGCTCATGCCCAGGACACTGTATTAGTCACTGGAGCCTTAGGTCCAATAAGACTCTGGAAAAATGAATATTCCTTGCATCACGGTCTAGTCGCCAATAAGGAAGAAAAAATGGCCGAAGAACAAGGAGTATCTGTTGAAGAACTGATAGAAGACGGAAAAAAATATGAGTTGGCATATCAAGGTAATATCAAGGACGGAGCTGTACTTTTAGGACAGAGCATTGGTATTATGAATAGCATTGAAAGCGTATCTGATATTATTAATTCAATAGTATCGGATGCCGAAAAACGTTTAAAAAACGGCGCTTCATTAGTAAAGTAATCCCAAAAGAGAGATTTTTTAATCTATATCTAATTTTTTTTTATATTAATCTTAAATAACTCATTTTCTTAATAAAATTTTTTACTTCCCATTAATTTAGCCAGATATAAATTAGGGTTCTTAATTATTGGTGATTAAAAATTACGGCATTTATAGGCAAAAATTCCGACTTTAGCTCAAGGGAAGAAATTCGAAAAAATAATATTCCTCTTCAAAGAGATAATATACCCTTTGATTCATTATTCAATCCTCGCGCTGTGATTGTTGTTGGTGTAAGTCCCGAAAAAGAATGGGGTGGAACTCATTATCTAGAAACTTTTAAAGAATATGAATATCCGGGGACTGTGTATCCAGTTAATGCCAAATATGATGGAGTAGAAATTCATGGATATAGAGTATTTGGATCAATCTCTTCTTTACCTGATGATCCCCCAATCGACCTTGGAATAGTAGCTGTTCCCGCTAAAGCTACACCACAAATAGTTGAGGAATTAGGTCAAAAGGGTGTCCTCTTTGCCCATATATTTTCCAGCGGATATTCAGAACTTGGAGAAGGGGGAAAACAACTTGAACAACAACTTTTAGAGAAGGCAAAAAAGAACCATATAAGGATACTGGGTCCCAACTGTATGGGGATCTATAATCCTAAACGCCGTATCGCATTTACGCATAGGGATCCGTTAATCAGTGGCCCTGTCGCTGTTATAAGTCAATCGGGGGGAAATGTTTATAGACATTCA
>JBHLNT010000298.1:0-3944 GCA_048941265.1 Promethearchaeota archaeon | reverse complement strand
TTGTCCAAAACCATTAGCTATAAATAGAATAACAACGGGTAATGTAATTATATTATAAGCCACAATAATCTTATGTAAATTATCATATCAAAAATACATTTTGAAAATATAATTTCCTATTTAATAGAGGATAATTGTGAAAGCCGCATTATATGAGGGAAAAAAACAAATTAGAATTGTAGATATCCCAAAACCCGTTCCTCAAAAAGAAGAAGTGTTAGTTAAAGTAAAGTATGCTGGAATCTGTGGTTCCGATCTGGAATTCTATAAAACTGGATTATGGCCAGCTTCTTGTGTATTAGGACATGAAATTACAGGGACTATCGCAGAGATAGGATCTGAAGTAAAAAGATGGAAAATAGGTGATCGAGTTACAATTTTTCCGGGGTTGCCGTGCGGAAAATGTTATTATTGTCAAAGAGGGAATACTAATTTATGCGATAGTTCTTTTGAAGGGATTGGAATTGGAAGAAATGGAGGTTTTGAGGAATTTCTAGTGGTTCCGGTTCATTGTCTTATTTCCCTTCCAGATGTAATTCCTTTTAAACATGGCACGGTATTTGATCAAATAGGAACAGGTCTATGCGCATTGAGAGAAGCTAATTTCATCGCAGGTAATTCTGCTGTGGTATTTGGTCTAGGAACAATTGGACAATTCATGTTGCAATGTTTAAAAATCGCGGGAGCGAGTAGCATTGTAGTTGTTGATAAAAATCCCTTTAGATTAGAAATAGCCAAAAAATTTAACCCGGATTACGCTTTGCAAAAACTTTTCTTGGCAAAAATTAAAAGAGCTAATAAAAGAGGTGCACCGGGTGCAGACTTTGTATTTGAGTGCTCAGGTGCCCCTGTTTTAGTAAACGCTGCTCTTGATGTGGTACGTAAGGGAGGTACGATTGTACAAATCGGACTCTGGGATAAACCGGTTGAAATTAATCTTCTCAAATATGTTATAAACCAAAATCGCATTCAAGGGATTCTTAGTTGCATTAGACAGGATTATGAGTTTGCAATTGATTTAGTTGCCCGTAAATTAATTGATCCGGATCCTATAGTCACAAAAATCATTCCCTTGGATGATATTGTTGAAGAGGGATTCGAATGTGGAATTGATCCCGATACTAAGGATATAAAAATACTTGTAGAACCATAATATCAAAAAATAAATTATTAAAATATTTAAAAATTAACACAAATCACGATGAGTGATCATATATTTAGCACGAAACAAAAGACTGCGTTTTCTCTCGCATTCTTACCGGGATGGTTAATTCAAGTAGTATTTGTAGTGTGGGTATTTACCTTTTATTTTTCCGCAGTAGGATTATCAGTATACTATATTACATTAGCATATATAATTTGGGCTGTCTGGAATGCGATTAACGACCCTTTACTAGGGTATATCTCAGATCGCACTCGCACTCGCTGGGGTCGCAGAAAACCTTATATTATGGTGGGAATAGTTCCCATTCTAATTATTATGGTTATCGTTTGGACTGTTCCATTTCAAGAATCAGAATTCATTTTTTTGTATCTTCTTCTCATTCTTTTTGCTTTTGACCTGTTTTTTACAATGATTGCTGTTCCATTGGATTGCCTTTTTCCAGAATTATACTCATCAGAGGAAGATCGAGCCCAAGTAAACATTTATAGACAAATCTTTTCTGTAGTAGGAATTATCGCAGGTTTTTTGATTCCGAGCATTTTTATAGGAGAAATCTCTATTAGAGAAGGGTATCTTATCAGCGGAATTATTATTACAATAATCGCTGGAATTAGCTTTTTAATTTCTCTAAAATGGGGTATAACAGAAAGAGAAGAATTTAAACTAGATAGCCACCATGAATTTGGCTTCTTTCAAGGTCTTAAATACACGTTTAAGAATCGCGCGTTCGTTCTCTATACTATTATGCTAGTTGCATTTGAATATATCCAGCTCTTGCAAGCTACTATTATGCCGCAATTTAGCAAATTCGTATTAAATGAAGAAAGCACATTAGCGTCAGGTATATTATTAGGATTAAATCAGATTGTAGCAATTGCTTCCATGATTGTTTGGAGTAAGATAGGCATCAAGTTGGGAAGCAAAAAAGGATATTTTATAGCAGCGTGTATTCTTTTTATATCATTTATTCCCTTATTATTTATAAGTGATTTAACTGCTGCCATTATTGCAATATTTATATGCGGCATAGGATTTGGAGGATTACTCTTTTTTACCACTTTATTAATTGCTGATATTATCGATGAAGATGAACTCAAAACAGGCTTTCGGCGGGAGGGGTCGTTTTTTGGTCCAACAAATTTCTTTATGAGAATAACAGGTATTCTTTCTATCTTAACAATTTCTCTTGTGTTTTCCTCAACTGGATGGGAAGAATATACCCCTAATCCAGGTGTCGATGTAATTTTCGGTCTTAGACTATTAATGGCCGTGTTTCCAATGATCGCAGCGGGGATTTTAGGAGTATGTATAATTCTTTATCCGCTCTCAAAAAATAGGGTTTTGGAAATTAAAAAAGAAATGACTGAGCTCCATCAGAAAAAACGTGATCGAGTAGCAAAAACTCAAATTTAATAATTAAAAAATTAATTATAATTCTTTTTTTTAACAATAAAAAACATAAAAAGAAAAACTAAAAAAATTAAAAAAGTAATAAAAATTGTTTAAAGACCGAATAAGAGAATCTTGTCAATTACATCATTGACTTTTTTTAGATTCTCTTCACCTAAGGTTTTATCAATTTGTATTTTTACATCTAAAAGTGTGCTAAGCCCTTTTACTACTGTATTTTGAATGAAATTATTAAAAATTGATTTTTCGGCATTTTTCTTGGCAAAATACTCCACCCTTTTTAGCATTGCATCTTCATATTCTTTCGCGGTGGTTGTATCTAACTCAACTAATTTTCGTACTTTAAATTCTTCAGTTTCTTCCTCGGCCATCTTATATTCACCTACTTTTTTAACTCATCCTTTTCGATTCCGCCATTGCGAGCAATTTCAGGTTCAAAATCAATTAGTTTCTGACCTGTCGTCGTATCGAATTCATTTTTCACTTTATCTGTAAGTTTTTTAGCTACTAATTTCTCTATTTCAGGGCGATGTATAGTATTCATTGTGCAGAAACTAATTTCTTTTACACTTCCATCAGGCATTGCCACACCAAAATGGACAATACAACGTTTAACTCTTTCAATATCCATGTTATACGCATCTTGAAAGTGCATTGAACTTATCAATAAGGTTCCATGTGTGAATGAGCTAATACTCTCCCAATCTCCATTTAACAATACTCTACTGAACATCTCCATAAGCTTACCAGGTTTTTTAGTATATTGAAGCATTCCTAATAGGAATCTTGCTTTTAGTTGAGTCTTATCAAGGAATTCTAGACCTTTATCCAAAGTTTTACCAAAATCACCCAAGAAGTTAGAGAAAAATTCAATTGGTTTCTTTTCCTTATGTTTGATCTTCTCCCAAAATCGGTTTGAAAAATCTATGATTTCCAGTGGATCAAAATAATTAGTAATTGGAACCATTTCGTTTGTTGTAGGATCCACAACTAAGTACGTGGCAAATCCACAATCGGGATGGCAAGTAAACTCAATAGGGTCTACATCTGCTAAGTATGCGATAATCCTGCCGAATTCTACCACCGTTGAGAGGGGATACCATGCATCATCCATGCTAATTTTACCGTTTGTTTGTTTTTCTATTTCTTTGATTACATCAGCATTAGTTATTCTTAGTTCTTGAAGCTCTTCAGCTGCTATTCGACCGCATAATGAAACTGGTTGGAATGTGATGCCCCTTACGACATCAATATTATCAATACAAAATTGGATGATATTTCCAACTTCATTGTCATTTACACCGTTTACGATGGTAGCTACTAAATTAATAGAGGAAAGTCCTACCTTTCTACAATTTTCAACAACTCG
>JBHLNT010000087.1:0-16557 GCA_048941265.1 Promethearchaeota archaeon | reverse complement strand
AAATTGGATCGATCTTGGAAGGGCATATCGTTTTATGGAAAAATATGATAAAGCCATTTCGGCATATTCTGAAGCCCTAAGATTGGCTCCGAGTAATAAAGTGATACATAATAATCTAGGATATGTTTTCTTTTGTCTAAAAGAATATAAAAAAGCAATCAACGCTTTTACAGAATCTCTGCGAATTGATTGGCTCTATGATTTACCATATACTAATCTTAATAAGGTATATAAGGAGATGATTGATCAGAATATAATTGATTTTAATCTATGGAAAAAATTGGCTAACGCATTTTTAGTAGCAAGAGCCTATAAGAGAGCCTTAGATGCATCGAATCGTATGTTGGAGATAAATTCTGAAGATAGCGAAGCTAAGGAATTACATCAAAAAATTTTAAATGTTAAACAAAAGTTTGATATGACTCCAATATTACTTGAAAAAATAGAACAAGCGTTGAATTTATTTTCTTCCATATCTACCACCGCATTATTGACAGATATTATCGAATATATACGATATAAAACTCCTGATTTAATGTTTACAGACGATGAAGTTAAATTCAATATTTTTGAAACTATTCAAAAACAGAATATTAATGCGAGGTTAGTTGTCAATAAATTGGTTTTCTACAGACAACCTATTGACAATGCTAAAGTCGATTATATGAAGTGAAACTATTTATTAAACGCTATTTTTTTAATAATATTCTAATATAGATTCGATTTTAAGTATGAATAAAATTAATTCTGTGTTATTATCATCAACACTACATGATCCTGAATTAAAGTTTATAGATTTAATGAAATCTGTGCTCCCTTTGATGGAAACATTATTCAAAGAAAGAATTGTATGTTGCACACCTTCCACTCAAGAAAAAGTCATAAATTTTCTAAGAGCTAAGGATTTCAAAATCATTATTGGAAATTCTATGGACCAAGTTGGAAATTATAAATTGTCTATTCAAGCCTCCTTAAAATATATTGCCAATCCAAAAACTCAAAAAATCCTATATATCGATTTTGATCGATTACTTCATTGGTTAAACAATTACCCAAATGAGCTTTCTAATGCGATAAGTACAAATACAAACTTCGACTATGTACATATCGGAAGAACATCAAGAGCATTTGAAACGCATCCCCCTACCCAAAAAGAAACAGAGGGTATTATAAATGAAATAGCTTCAAAAATTTTAGGTTTTCCGAAGAAAAAAGACATAATTTCAGTCTGTTTTTTAATATCTAAAGAATTGGGTAATAGAATTATAAAGCTGAAAAATGTTACCACTACTGGATTTTATAGCTCTTGGCCTATTATTTTTTGGAGCATCGCGGAAACAAAAAAATATATAGAAGTAGAGGGCCTTGAGTGGGAAACCCCTGATCAATTCAAAGATGAAATTAAGGAATTAGGTTACGAAATATGGTTAGAAAAATTTCAGTCCGCAAAAGAATGGAGAAAGAGAGTTAAATTACTCCATGAGGGTTTATTGGAGATTTATCAATTAGCGGACATAAAATTTAGAAAGAAAATTTAAGAACACAAAAATTTCATATTACTTTAAATTCATTTATAATTAGTCCAATCTAATGTTTTATAATATTTTCTTATCGTCTTCATAAGTAGATCAAATGGAAAATCGGAAGTTATTCCTCGATCCTTTTTGTATTCGATATATTTCTGACCATCTAAGGTTTTTTCAGGAAGCATCCCATCATGGACTCCATCAAATTCAACAGTTTTTAAATTAAATTTTTCGCATAAGCTAAGATTAAATGCTGGCGTTGCTTTCAACCAAGATCCATCAACAAATAATTCAGTATATCCATGATATACAAATAAATCAGTTTTCATTGCCTTTTTAAGCTTTTCAGGGACTTGATGATTCCTTATATCCGCAAAATGTAATCTTGAAGGAATCTGTAATGCCCTCGCAAGTGCAGCTAAAACACAGGCTTTTTGGACACACCAACCTTTCATCTGTTTAATTATATGCGAAGCTTTATAATCTTCTCTTTCAAAAGTGAAGGTTTCATAGGGATTATAAAGGATTTCATCTCTTGTCCAATAGAAAATTAATTTTGCCTTTTCTTTTACGTCGTTAGTATCTTTTGTTATTTTGTTAGTTAAATCGGTTATTTCTTTTGAATCGGAATCAATAAAAAAGGTTGGTTTTAAATAAAGTTTTAAATCTACCAAAATTCAAACCTTAAAGAGTATTCATATTTAAATAGATCATTTATAGATAGCTTATAATTTTAATTCCTTATTCTTATAATTTTAAAATGTTTTAATAAAAATGGAGGTTATGAGAATTGATTTACAGCTCATATATCTCTGGGCGTCGCCCATTTAATGTCGTAGCGATACCACGTTTTCTTTTCTTATGAAGCAGTTTTATATCTACTTCTCCCGTAATTACCATTTCCTCGTTTGTTTCTGCCTCAGCTACAACTCCGTTTGGCGCCCAAGGTTCTTCACAAGGGCTAAGAATTGAAGTTCTTCCATATCCAGCCATCATTTCCACATTTAGAGGTGTTCCAACCAAACATGAGTGAACCACATATATTTGATTTTCAATCGCTCTTGCTTGGCAGCTGTGCCTTACACGCCAAAAACCATGCTCACCTAAAGTATATGACGGTGTAAATATAATTTCAGCGCCTTTTAATGTTAAAGTTCTCGCAACTTCAGGAAATTCCATCTCGTAACAAATACCTAATGCTATTCTTGCTTTTTCCGTTTCGAAAATTTCAAGTTTAGTGCCATGAGTAAAGCCCATTTTAACTTCTACTGGCATTAAATGTGTTTTACTATGTTTAAAAATTCGACCATCCGGGCAGAATAAATGTCCAATATTATACAATTTTTCATCTACCACAGTCATATGTGAACCTCCGATGATAAATTGATTTTTTTCTTTTGCCAAATTAGTAAATAAATCAATATATTGATTTTCATATTCAGATATCTTATTTATTTCATGGTTGGGAATAATATACTGTAATTCAAGAGTCAAGGCTTCAGGAAAAACCACGAAATCCGAACCTTTAGCTTGATTCACTAGATCTTCTACATTTGAGACAAAATCATCAAAGCTATCAATTCGTTTATATTTATATTGAACAGCAGATATTTTAACTTTAGTCATAATTAAGATCCCCTAATTAATTATTTGTTTATTTTTAGCTATATGAATATTTTCTTTACTAAAAGTACTTTGAATTGAAATTTACAAACCTTTACTAAATAAAAAAAGAAAAATAGAAATCAGATTAATTTTTATTTATCTAGATTATAAGCTGTTTTGAATCCTTCATGAATTGCTTCCATCATAGTTCTTGCTTTTTTACAGTCGCCTATTTTAAAGATTTTGAATGAAGGATTAGACTCTTTAACCTTATCATGGAGATCGGTGTTTGGTTTAACTCCAGTTGCTAGAATAACCGTATCAATACCCTCTAATGTTTTTGATTCACCTGCATGGTCATAATTTATTATTTTTCCCTCAAATTTTGTGATATTTGCATTAGTGATTATATTAATTCCCAATTTCATCATATGGCCTATTAAAAAACCTCTAGTCGTTCTTCCGACGTTTAAACCTAATTTAGGAAGCATTTCAATCAATGTAACATTCCTATTACCTTTCAACCACCTATTATAGATTTCCTCTCGAGGCATTAATTCATAAAGGCTTATAAAACGGGCAACTTCTGAATTTAAAGCCCCTAATTCTGCTGCCCATATTGCAGTTTCCATACCTGTTCCCGATCCACCAACTACAACAATATTCTTTCCAACAGGAATATCTCCTGAAAGAATTTCTTCTGCTGAATAAATTGTGCTACCGAGACTTCCATCGATACCTGGAATTTCAGGGATTGTATATTTTACTCCAGTTGCAAATATGACCGCATCAGGATTAAATTTTTGAATTATTCCAGGTGTCGCTTCCACTCCAAGCTGCAAATCAATATTAAGATGCTCAATTTGAGCTTTATAATAATTTATAATTTCTTTAATGTCATGTCGCCCAGGTGGAGCCCACGATGAGTTAGCTTGTCCACCGATCTGAATTTTTTTTTCTAAAATAGTTACGTCATGCCCTAATATTTTTGCGACTCTAGCAGCCTCTAATCCTCCAGGTCCGCTCCCGACAATTAAAACCTTCATAGGATTATCTGTCTTCTTATTAAGGTCGAATTTTCCTTCACGGGATACTTCAAAATTGCGCATGCACTCAACGCCTTTCCCTCCAAATATATGATCAAAACACCCTTGATTACATCCCACACACTTCCGTATATCCCAAAGTTTATTCTCTTTAGTTTTATTAGGTAAATAAGGATCTGCGATGAGAGCACGCCCCATACATACTGCATCTGCCATTTCATCTCTTAGTATTTGTTCAGCAATAATGGGACTATTAATTCGATTAGAAGAAAAAACAGGAACATTAACATTATTTCTTACATTTTCAGCCAGATATGCATAAGCTCCCTGAGGTACCATCATTGGAATTTGAGGAATTCTGGTTTCGTGCCAACCTCCAGTTACATTAATGTAATCGATGCCTGCTTCATTATAATATTTTGCAAAGACAGCGCTTTCTTTGTATGTATTAGATCCAGGAACAAAATCATCCCCTGCTATCCTAATTCCCACCAACATATCTTTACCGACTCTTTCTTTAACCAATTTTATGAGCTCAAGTGGATACCGAAGTCGATTTTCTAGGGAACCTCCATACTCATCAGTTCTTATATTGGTTTTAGGGCTTAAAAATTGATTAATGAGATAGCCCGCACTTCCGAGCAACTCAACACCGTCAAATCCAGCTTCTCTCACGCGTTCTGCTGCTTTAGCATGGCTCTCTTGAACAATTTTTATTTCATCGATTGTCAATTCTTTAGGCATCATCTTTGTTAAATTCGAGCGTATTGCCGAAGATGATACGGCATCTGGAGAAATAGCATAGGCCCCGGCATGATATAATTGGGCCACTAGTTTTGCACCATGTTCATGAATTCTTGTAGCAAATTTAGTTAATTCTGGTAAATATTTATCATCATCAATAGCTACGAAACCCAGTGCCGCACCTCTAGCTTCAATCTGACACCCCCCTATTATTATTAAACCAACTCCTCCTTTAGCTCTTTCAGCATAAAAATTGCTAAATTTATCGGATATAAATCCTGTCGGAGTAAAATTTAAAGCCATTGCGGGTAAAACGAAACGGTTGCGGATTTCTACATCTTTAATCATTAGTGGTTCAAATAATTTTACAAATTTCATAATTTCTATCCTCCTTAAGTATTAATAAAAATTTGTTCGTTATTCTAAATTTTTAATTGAATTTATAATTTTTAGAATTAATATTTAATTATCTCCCCTTAAATATCGGCTTACGTCTTTCGACCCATGCTATAGCTGCCTCTTTATGATCTTCAGTGGCATACAATTTTGCATTATATTCTGTTTCAATCTCTAACATCTTTTCAAAAATTGTTTCATAACCTTTTTGGATTGCTTGTTTAGAAAACGAGATCCCAAGCGGCGCTTTTTCAGCTAAATTATTTGCGAATTCCATAGTCTTCGGCATTAATTCATCATGTGGGAAAACCCTATTAACCAATCCAATACGTAAAGCTTCTTCGGCATATATCCTTTCCCCACTAAAGATAAGCTCCTTCGCTTTATGAATTCCAACCGTCAAAGGTAATGTTAAACTTCCGTTCATATCGGGAATTATCCCCATTCTTATAAAAAATTCGCCAAAACTGGCCCTATCTGATGCAAATGTTATATCGCAGCAGAGTGTTAAATTTGTTCCAAAGCCCACAGCAACGCCGTTAACAGCAGCTATGATTGGTTTATATAATTTGTATAAATCATATGGATGAATTAAAAATTTTTCTGCTTGTCCTTTTGAACCACTTGCAAATTCACCACTTGCAAATTCGGCTACATCCCCTCCAGCACAAAATGCTTTACCAGCTCCAGTTATTACAATAGCTCTTACATCATTATCATTTTTAGCTTCTTTTAAAGCAGATTTCAAATCCTTATTCATTTGTAGATTTATTGCATTCATTTTTTCGGGACGATTTAACGTAATAACAGCTACTTTTTCTTTTTTATCGTACAGTACTGTTTCATAATTTGGACTCATTATTTTATATCCTCATGGTTTTTTTTGAAAATAAATTTCAAATTTCTTTTAATGCTTTTTTGATTTAATGATTTACTAATTTTAAAAAATTTCAAATTCAATATTATCTTGATTAAAGAAAAAGAAATGAGATTTTAGAAAAAAACAATTAATTAAAAAAATGCTTTAAATATTTACTTCTCTTTCAATCAAAATATCTTTACCTTTTAAATTCTTTCCACAATATGGCGCAATTCTGTCGAAGAATTCCATGGGATTATCCTTGAATGCTTCTTCGGGAGTTAATACTCCTTTTTGAACTATTTTTCCTTCTAACAACATAATTGTTGCAATTCCTAGTGGAACACTAGTAACACCTGCCATTTCACCAAAAGGTTCACGATCAAGCCCAACAGCTACTTTTTTTCGCTTTCCATCTTTGATACCTCTCGCAATTACTGATAAAGTTGGCGGTCCACCAACATATTGCTCTAATATTGCTTTATCTTTAAAGGCTCTCTTGGTTAGATCAGCTAATTCCTTTCCCAGAGCCAGAGTCGCATCTTCAATAGTAAGTTCCTTATCTTTTACTTTTTGGCTGTATTTACGAGTAATTTCTGTTGCGGTTTCTCCAATGTACATCACATTTGAAACGGATTTCACTTTTATTGTTCTTGGCAGAGTTATGGGCTCAGGGTGACCAATATTGCAAGCATACATACTTTTAAAACCCGGAAAATCAAATGGTTCGACTTCAGTAAGCGGCTCAATTTCGATCATTTTACCATCTTTGAATGTCGGTATTTTTTCGATAGTTTCAAATAGAAGATGTATTAATGCCGCATTTGGCTTTCTTTCAGATTTTTCAAGTTTTCTTCTTAATTTTTCCGGTTTAATGTAATATTTTGGCTTTTTTCCTGCCTTAATATCAATATTCATACCCCAAGCGGTAATTAATTCATCTATTTCATCTAACTTAGAGCATGCATAAACCCCCATAACGTTTGTTACACCAGGACTAGCCCCAATTCCAATAATTGCAGTAATTTCCGCTTCCTTTGCTTTATCATTAAATTCAAGAGCATCTAAAGTTGGTTTCCAATCGTCGCAAATGTCCAGAAACGGTTTTTTAGCTGCAATCACGGCTTCCATAATGGGGATCTCAAATTTATAAAATGGTCCGACTGTGTTAATTACAATATCGTGAGAGGATATTAAATCAATTATTTTCTCCGCTTCAGTAATATCTATTTGAATAGCTGATAATTTAGGTGAATCAACCATTTCTACAAATGTATTGAGCAGTTCAGAATTAATATCTGCCACTGTTATGGAAGTAACGCTGGGAGAATCTAGTAATATTGCTATAGCCATTCTCCCCATATCACCCGCCCCTCCTAATGCTAAGACTTTCATTTTTTCTATCAACCTTTTTTCTTTTCTCTTAAAAATTATTTAATTTTTTATTAAATAAAATTGACTAATCAATTCTGTGAAATATCTCGAATGAGTTTAAACATATAAGTTATTTATTGCATCAGAAACAATACAGTTCTTAATTAAAATTATATCATTATCTTTCAATTTTTCTTATAGATATAGTTCCCAAAAATTTAGATAAATTGCTTAATTGACTAAACTAACTTATTTTCTATGCTTAATATTTTAGTATGTCAGAATTGAATTATATATTTGAGGTTCATAAAAACTTATACATTGGAGGTTACTGGCCCAAATTAGATTTTCAAAAATTAAAAGAAAAAGGAATTACTGCAATCGTTAACGTTATGGAAGATAGTGTGTATGATCCCCGCCCTCAGGGATTTGCTTACTTATATAAAGGATTTGTGGATGATTGGTATGTGCCACATGAGTACTTAAGAGAGATTTTTGAGTTTATAGATTATCATATCAAACATGGCAAAGTTTTAGTCCACTGTGCGCGTGGAGTTTCGAGAAGTGGGGGTATAATTGTAGCATGGTTATTAAAAGAACATCATAATTGGACATGGAACGATGCGGTTGAATATGTTTCCAAATCACGTTTAATATATCCTGCGGTTGAAATAAAAGAATCAATTCTTGAGTATTTCGAGTCTATTGAAAATCGGAGAAGAGAATAATTACTTAAGCTTAAAAAATATAATAATCTAAATTGCGCTTTTAATAACTGATTTTAAAAATTGAGGTAACATTCTAATAAGATTATCATCTAACATTAATCTTTTTAATGAGATTAATTCTTTAAATGAATTAGGGAGCTCTTTAATATAATTTCCTCTTATATTTAAATACTCCAATGATTTAAGCGAACCAATAGAATTTGGAAGGCCTTCGATATTGTTGTTGCTTAGATCCAAATACTTAAGATTATTAAGGCCCCCTATCGAATTGGGTATTTTTGTAATATTATTATTGTTCAAATCAAGTATCTCAAGAGAATCAAGACTCAAAATTTGTTCTGGTATTAGGTATAATTTAAATTTATTTGGATTAGAAAGAAAGATTTCAGAGATATTTCCATTTTGATTTAGCTTATAAGCACATATATGGGAATTATTTTGAACATCTCTATATTTATCAAGCCTAAAAAGTTCATGTCCAATTAATATATCAAAAAGCCCTAATATAGCGGCCTCACCTTCATATACACCATCCTTAATATAACCTTTAGCATAACATTTTTTAGCTATATATAAAATCCAGTTAGGTATGGTGTCGAATTCAGGAATGCTACTTAATTCTACCCATTTAAGTTCTTTAAGGGAATTGAAAGAATCCGGGATTATTTGTAAATTTTCACTTCCTAATGTTAAATATTTTAGTTTAGAAAGTGAACCGATGGATTTAGGCAATTCTTTTAATTTCCAAAAAAAAAGATCAAGGGAAATTATATGTTTCTCTTTGATTTCTAATCGGGGTGTCAGGAAATAATTGTAAAATTTTGGGATTTGAAAAGGACCACCATCAAATCTATGAGTGTTAGCAAAATTTCTGATTTCTTCGACATTTTCTATAGCTAGGGAATACAACTCTAAAATAAAATTAGCTTCTTCTAATACCACATCATAAATTTCAGAAAATTTCTTGATTATCTCATTTTTTAAATTTTCTGATAGCTTATCATTTTTTTCTTTAAGACCTTTGAATATTGAAGTTAAAACCAACACTGATTCCTCATTTTCGATCGTCCAATCTAATGCGACACGAGCTTCATTTAAAAATTCCTTTATCAAAATATCAGCTGCAGTCGCTCTTATTGACAAGTTCTCATCGGAAATTAAACAATCTTCAAGCACCTTAAATGTCTCTTTCATATTAAAATCAATTTTGGCTAGATTTTTTAAACACTTTATTCGAAAATCAATATCTTCACTATTTTCAATGAGCGATATTAAAAGTTCACTTGCTTCAGCTTTACTTATATTGCCATTTTTCATATCTAGCAAAATGTCCCTTGACATCTTAGTTAAATTTAAAATCTTAGCTCTTCTTTATAAATTTCTTTTCAAAATTAAAATATTAAAAGGATATTTAGATTTATTGATTTTAAACTTTATTTAAGTATTTCAATAGAGAGATCTACATTATTTCCGTATACCTTCTCTACTTTACAAATAACTTTTTTGTTTATCAATTTGGAGAGCGTTTTTTGAATCATTCCGGAAACAATATAAAAATGCACGATAAAATATTTCTCTCTTTCCAAAAATTCTACGTCTTTAAATGTATAAATAGCTTTATTCCCTTTATCATTTATACTTACTTTAATATCAGCAAATTCTTCAATCACATAATCCATGGAATCATAAATCTCTGCATAATATTCAAATAAGTCTCTATAAGATCCATTTTTTGGTTGTCTAATCTCTTTAGGAAAACGAGATCCCACAGGGAAAGTAATAAATTTATCCATATTTAATCCAATATTTTTGAAAATAGATTCCTTATTTTCTGCTGAGATTTCTGCTGCGATCCCCGATAATAATCCTTGATAAAAAGCTATAATGGCTCTCTTCGGTATAAAACGTCTTTCAGTAGCAAAATATAATTTGTAAGCACCGATCGTTTTAGAAAATAATTGTTCTTTAGCCTCTAAGACTAATACATATTTGTTAACAGTAATTCGTGATACAGTAATTCCTTTTGAAATATCTGTAATCGTGATACCAGAAGGATATTGCTTAACGTAGTCTAATATCATTTCTTCGTATTTTTCAGGGCTACGCGGTTTTATTCCATTTGTCATTTAAAATCAACGTGTCATTTTTTGTATATGGATATTATATAATATTTATCACTATTAATAATCATTTATCTTCTTATATTAGATCTTAGTGAGTTACTTGAAGAAATAAAAATACAGATCTTAGATTAAAATACTTTCTTCAGTCGATATTCATAAGAAAGGAATAATTAATTTTATTCAGAACCATATTTTGATTTTTTATAATTAATTATTTTAAGATTTTTATTAAAGATTGCCTTATCAATATGATGCTTCCGCAGTATCTCATCGTTTTTAACTACTCTTTTCTCTTCTTTGACATACTCTAAATCATATTCGCAGATTACTTCAAAAGTATCCTTTTCATTAATTTTGATTTCTTTATAAGATTTTAGCAGAAGATTTGATATTCTCCAAAACCGAATTGGCTCGAATTCTAAGGGATCTTCCCTTAATTTATTTCGATTAATTATTTCTTGGATAATCCAGTACACAATTGAATATAATTTGTTTCTATCAATGTTTTTATTGAGTCTAACTAATTTGATTGTTTTCTCATATCGTACAGAGATAAGAAAAATATTGTCATTTTCTTTTAGTATCTCAAAATTGAACAGATTAAATGTTTTTTGAATGCTTTCTTCTTTCTCTTCTTGAATGGCTGTAAATCTCCATTCATTTTTTTCAAAAGCCTTTAAGGTTAATTGATAATTGTTTAATGAGCAAATACCCTTCCACGTAATACCTGAGTTTCCAAAATTTCCGCTTATTATACTATGAAAAATAAATTCTATCTTATTCTTAGCCGTAGTTATGATTTCTAACGTATATTCTTGTCCGTGTGATTTTGTGCGATAATCATAAACATAATAAAAACCAGTTAAATCTTTTAATATCATTACAAAAAATATATCATTCTCCTCAAATAAACACTAATATTGAAACTTAATGAAGTATCAAATATTGCTTAGTAGTAAATACTTCTGCTCTAAATAGATAAAACTTTAAGAAAAAGGTAATTAAAATGTAGCTCTTGTTTTTTCTATACTTTAATAGAGTAAAATTAAAAGCTTTTAATTTTTTAAGTAAAAGACTTTTTACTATATTTTCTTTTTACTACCGTAAAAAGCTTCTTGCTATTGTTTCTTTTTATAGAATATTTATAAATTTTCAATCATTTTCGCAATTATGACATCAAATTTAACAAGAAACTTAATTGAGCTTGAACATGATAAGGTTTTATCTGAAGTAAAGGAACGCCTAAATCAGAGTGAAGATCCAATGAAAATATTCGAAGAAAGTAAGCAAGGTATGGAAATGATAGGGGAGAGATACCAAAAAAAAGAATATTTTCTTGCAGAGTTAATGCTCTCAGGCGAACTTTTTAAAGAAATAATGGAACTTATCGAGCCTTATTTAGGGGAAATAAAAACAGGGGGAAATAATAAAGGTAAAATAATACTTGCTACAATCCAGGGAGATATTCATGATTTAGGCAAAAATATCCTCGCTTCTCTTCTTAAATTAGAAGGATTTGAGGTTTTTGATTTAGGTGTAGATGTTAATCCTGAAATTGTAATTGAGAAAGTAAAAGAAATCCAACCCGATTTTCTTGGATTTTCATCTCTTCTTACCATAACCTTTGATCCAATGAAAGAGGTAATTGACAAATTGAAAGAGGCGGGATTTTGCGATAAATTGAAGATCTTGGTGGGCGGGGGAATCACAACTCCCTTGGTGAAAGATTATATTGGAGCAGATTTTCAAGCGATAGATGCCATGGAAGGTGTTCAATATTGTTTAGAGACAATTAAAGCAAGAGTTAAAATTAGAGCACAAGGAGGAATCTAAAAATGAAAGAAGAATATATGACCCCACAAGAGAGAATGAACGCTGCAATAAATTTAGAAGAACCAGATAGGGTACCAATTAGTCCTATTGTAGGGGCAGATTTACCTACAAAATATTATGGATTAAATCCCGCAGATATACATAGAGAACCAGTTAAAGGTCTTGAAGCATTGCTTAGATTCTTTGATGAGTTTGGAGGATGGGATGGATACACAACAATTCCCCTTCATAAAGCAGGATATATACTTGCAGGACTTAAATTTAAAGCTCCCGGAGAAGATTTACCTGATGATCATTTTGGACAGTTTGATGAAGGAGAGTGGATGAAAGTAGAAGATTATAAAACTGTTGCTGATATTGGTTGGTCAAAATTTGTCGCAACTGAGTATATTTATCGTATTAGCGACTGGACACCGGAGGATATAGATAAGGCTAAAAAAGAATTCTTCAAACTTGGAGTGAAAGCCTTTCAAGAATGGATTATAAAAAGAAAAATTGGTTTAAGAGCAGGGTCCAATCGAGTACACCCTTTTTTCCTTCTTTCGTTGAACCGGTCAATGATAAAATTCACACAAGATCTCTATTATAGACCTGAATTGGTTGATGCCGCACTTGATACTATGACAGATGAACTTATTAAAAGGGTTACAGCAGATTGTAAAAGAAATGGAGGAAATGTGGTTTTTATACCTGAAGAGAGAGCAGAAGGTGCTATTTATCCTTTGAAAATTTTTGAAAGATTCTGGTGGCCATATACTAAAAGAATAGTAGAGGGTTTATACGATGAAGGAATTATACCTTGGCTTCATCTTGATCAATGTTGGGATTTAAATATTCCTTATTTTAAGGAATTACCAAGAGCATCATGTATACTTGACTTTGACAGCCTTACAGATATATTCAGAGCTAAAGAAATCCTTAAAGATCATTTATGCCTCATGAGTGATGTTAGCGGTTCTTTATTTTCTATTGGAAGCCAAAAACAAGTCGAGGATTACGTTAAAAAACTTATTGACAAACTCGGAGTTGATGGAGGGCATATCCTATCATCTGGTTGCGAAGTGCCCCCCAATTGTAGACCAGAAAACTTCAAAATTTTTCTTAAAACAGGTAAAACTTATCAATTATCAAAGAAGTAAATACCAAGACAGTGAAATCTTGAATAAGCGCCCCATGCTTACTAAATAGTGCCATCCTCCTTTTTCTATATTCCTTCTTATCAATAAGATCAGGATCTTTTGTTTTTGGAACTTCAACCATTTTATTTAGCTCACCTTATTATTTGAAGAATTAATTGTAAAAAAATTAAAGGAATGATTTAAAAATCCTGAAAATATTATTTTTCGACTTTTTCAATCCCTACTTGATCGATAATCTCCAATAAATCGAGCACCTCAAAATCGCCACCATACTTTTCGTTGGCATCGCTTAAATTGGTACGACAAAACGGGCATACAGACGACACTATTGTTGCCCCCGTTTCTTTAGCTTCATTTATTCTTTCACCAGAGATCTCTACAGCCCATTCGGGGTAGCCAATTTTTACACCACCACCCGCACCGCAGCACCATGCATGATTCCTATTTCTTTTCATTTCAACAAGTTTAAGCCCTGGAATTTTTTTATACACTTCTCTTGGAATCTCATAAATTTTCATGTGTCGTCCTAGATGACACGGATCGTGATAGGTTACTGTTTTATTGTATTCTCCCTTAAACTTTATTTTCTTCTCATCAAGTAATTGTTTTATGAGTTCTACTGTATGATAAACTTCAAGATCCATATCAGCACCAAATTTTTCGAAATCCTTCTGCATGGTCCGATAACAACCGGCACAAGAGGTAACCACTTTAGATGCTCCTGCGTTCTTTATTTGCGCAATATTATAATCCATGAATTCCTTTGCTATTGAAACTTGACCTGTTCTAATCATTGGACTATTACAACAATGCTCATCTACTAATGTAAAATCAATGCCCGCATCTTTTAAAAATTTAATTGTAGCATCTCGAATTACTTGTTGTCGATAATTGGATGTACATCCGATATAATATACCCATTCTGCCTTTTCTGGCAAATCCCACTTCTTCTTTAATTCTGAATTGTTAGAATTGGGTTCATCATATGGATTAAATTTTTCTAATGTTCTCTCAATTAGTTTTATTTGATTAGGTCCAGGTCCAATATGTTTAACTGCTAATTCTCTCAACGCTTCAATCATATCCACTATATAATCTGCATGAGGTGCTTGACAAGAATCAACACATCCACCACAAGTAGGACATGCGAAGATAGCGTCTTTTACATCATCAGTCCATTCTAAATCGCCGTTAATTAACCCTCTAATTATTCTTATCCTTCCAGAAGGCCAATAAGACTCAAATAGAAACTTCTCTCCAGAGGGACAAATAGGTTCAAAATCTTTATAACTATATTTGCAAGTAGAACATTTGATACAACGCTCAAAAGCCATTTCTAAAAATTCTTTTCCTATTACATCTTCATCTATTTTGACCGCAACCATTAGGTATTCCACCTCCCAGGATTAAGAATTCCATTAGGGTCCATACATTTTTTAATTTTTTCAAATAATTTTATCCAGCCAGGATTAATTTTTTCTCGCATTTTTGCAGTCATCCATTCAGGAGTCTTGTAGGGAATACATCCCAAATCAATACAAGTTTCGGTAATTTCTTCTATTAATTTAATCATCCTTTCTTGGTCTTCGAATTTTTTAAACCGAAATATTGGTCTGAATATGCCGTAATGTCCCGATCTCATAGTTTTCATCATCACATAAGAAGGAACATCATGCTTTTGAAACAACGCATCGGTTTTTTCAATTAATTCTTCAAAATTTTCAAAAGAGCAGTAAGTTCCCACCCAACTTAGTCCGCTATAGGGCACTAGCGACAAAATAACGGCGGGAAGTTCGTAAATGGTTCTAGCCTTTAAATGAAATAATTTGGAAAATTCATCATAATTGATTAAATGAATATTCGTGCCTTGCTCTTTATTTAATTTTTCAACAAAATCTTGTAAAATTTCATCTTTTGCTTCAAGCATTTTTTCGGTCGGTGCAGACATTAGGATTACTGCGCTATATGCAGGTTCTTCGGGGTAACGCTTTGGTTCATCAATTCCTACTTCCATTTTTGCCACTTCAATAGTAAAACCTACTACATCGTCAACAATATCTAGCTTACCAATTTCTCTAAAAAATGGTGCTATGTCTGTTAATCCAAAAAAAACTGCAAGATAAGGTTTTTTATGAGGATAATTAGGCCATAATTGAACTGCACATTTTGTAACTATCCCTGTCATACCTTGCCAATTAACAAATAATCCTGATAAATCTGGAATTGGACCTTTGCCCCACCAACTGGCGGGATCAGCTTCCTTCTTTCCATAAAAACATGAACCAATCCTTAAAATATCACCATCAACCGTAATTACCTCTAAACCATTAATGGAATCGGACATGGGTCCAATTTTAGTTGATAAATTTGTCATACCACTCAAAAGAGCGTTTCCAACGACGCTCGCATAAGGCGGAGCATTTGGGTAGCTATATCTTAAGTGGGGGTAGTTTTCATCTAAACATTTTTTTAATTGACCAAAAGTCACTCCTGGTTCCAACAATGCATACATCATAGTTTCATTAACATGAAGTATTTTATTCATTTTTTTTCCGAAATCTACGATAATTCCTCCGTAATCGGGTATTGTAAGACCCCCTACATTGTTTCCCGATATATATGGCACAATGGGTATAATATTCTCATTACAATATTTTACGAGCTTGACTATTTGTTCCACATTTTCGGGTATTACAACAAAATCGGGCATATGTGGTTCATTTTCGGTCATATCATAAGAATAAGGATAAAGATCGACTTGTTTATTAGAAACATTGGCAGAACCAAAAAGTTCAACTAATTTCGCGTAAACCTCCTCACGGCTTACTTTTTCAAATATATTTTTTTCTTTTATGGTTGTAATCTTATATCACCTATTAACGTGCTCCTTCAATTATTTCATAATAATGTAATTGGGGATCAGAAGCGACCATGTTCATGGAGGTAACGAAAATATTAAAAAACTTAGGCATTATTTTAGGGTCTTTTTCCAATCCAACCATTTCCATACGTTTTTCGTCAATAGCAGCGGTAGGAGTTAATCTGCCGTAAGCAATATCAAGCATTGTATTAAGATGAATTTTCATTTTTAAATCAAAATCATCTATTTCTTTACGTAAAAATTTTATGTCTGTACCCTCAAAAACTACTGTGACTGGATAAAAAGGTTCTACATGGATGACAA
>JBHLNT010000297.1:0-3956 GCA_048941265.1 Promethearchaeota archaeon | reverse complement strand
AAACGCATATGTCGCTGCATCTGAAGGTTTGTATTCATAAAACAAGGGATAAAAAAGATATGTAAATAACGCTGTAGATATGATGAAAACTAATATCGAAGCAAGATCTAAAAATTCCTCAATATAATCAGTTTCCCTATTAAATTTAAAATCTCATGGTTTATTTTCTTCTAGTTATATGGGATTTAGGAATGCGTCCTTCTGTATTCAGCATACTTACATATTTTAACCAATGCTTTCACTGGACGGTCCCAAAATTTAAAAACTATACCCCCCTCTTGTCGAATTTTGCTTGACCAAGTACTTGCTAAGCTTTGAGTATTAATATATATAACGGGGATTGAATATTGCTGCGAATTTTTAATGGTTGGAGTGATGAGGATTTTCTCGAGGTCTTTTAATTGATCAATGAAATCATCCCGGGAATCCATATCTTTTGAAACTTCTTGTTCTTGGAGTCTCAAGATATCGTAAAAGAATCCTGCAACCCCAATTAATATTATCGCGTCAATCTCACCTGATTTCATTAGCATTTTTGGATATTTAATATAAAAATTTAAGATATTTGGGTCAAATGTTGCGTCAACAGGATTCATACAGTTAGCAGTAGGAGGTAAGAACCTCTTAAATCTTTTTTGAAGGGATTCTGATAATTCAGGGACCGCTAATCCTAGCCTCTCTGCATTATTTGCTACCAAAGCTCCTGGACCTCCAAAGGTGGTTAAGATTCCAAGTCGATTTCCTTTAGGGTACACAAAACTTGGTTTGGATAAAATCGATGCAATGTCTAAAAATTCTTCTACATAATATGTTTGAATAATACCCGTTTCATTAACCATAGCATCAAAAAACCTAGCATTTCCTGCCATAGAGCCTGTATGGCTACTTATTGCCCTATTTCCTGCTTTAGTTCCTCCCCCATACATCGCTATAATTGGTTTTTTAGGGGTAATTTCTTTGGCCAATTCTATAAATCGTTTTGCTCTTTTAATTTCTTCAATGTATAACCCAATTACTTCGGTCTCATCATCATCTTTAAAATATTCTAAAAAATCCACAAGGTCTATATTGGCTTCATTTCCGATAGATAAAGTTTTTCCTAACTTTAAATCCGTATTCTCAGGATCTCGAAATAATTGGGATGAAACTGTTCCGCTGTGGCTTACTAAAGAAAATTTCCCAAGTCCAATTTGATGGGTTAACATCATATTGAATGACTTTTGATCGTCTGGATCAATCCAACCATTATAAATCCCTAAACAATTAGGTCCGATGATCCTAATCCCATATTCATTTGCGAGTTGGACTATCTCTTCGGTTAAAGTGTTCTCTTGCTCACCTACCATTTCTCTGAATCCTCCCGAGACAATAACAAAATATTTTACCCCTTTTTCAGCGCATTCTTTAAGAATTTGAGGGATAACTTTAGAAGGTATAACAAGTACTGCAAGATCCGGTATTTCAGGAACTTCTAAGATTGTTTTATACGCCTTAAGACCTTGCACATTTTCCAATTCTAAGTGAATCGGATATATATTCCCCTCAAATCCAGAGGTGATAATCCTCATGAACAACATACTACCAAATTTTTGATAACTATTGGTTGCTCCATAGAAGGCAATACTTTTCGGATTTAATAAATCATGTAAAAAATGAGATGACATAATTCTAATCCATGAATTTCTAAAAAGAAAATTACTTATTAATTATAAATTTAAATACTTTCTAACTTTAAAGCTTATAGATTTATTATACATATAAGAAGGATTAAAATGAATATATGTTTTATTTTTAATTATTAAGCAATATTTTTGAGCTGATTGCTAATTTGAATATTGAATTTTTAAGAAATTTCATAAAACTAATAAAATATGAGAGTTTTTCGGGATTAGCGAAAGATCTCTCAATATCCCAAAGCACTTTATCTCATCAGATATCTCAATTAGAGGAGGAATTAGGAGTTAAATTGATAGATCGAACTACTAGGAAATTTAACCTTACATCGGAGGGAAAAATTTTTTTGAAATATGCTGAGAAAATTATAGAGTTAAATGATGCTTGTAAACAAGAGCTTTCACAATTTACCAACAAACAAATCGAAGATATTAATATAACAGCATCAACCCTCCCGGGTTCTCATATTCTTCCCAAAAATATTGCTCTCTTTAGAGAAAAATACCCATCAGTAAATTTTAAAATTTCAATTAATAACTCTCAGAAATCTATTGAAGCTCTAAAACGTGAAATGGCAGATTTTGCTGGCATAGGCAGCTTTATGAATTATAATAAAGACGATTTTGATGTGGTAATAATAGGGCAAGATCAATTAAAATTTATATGTTCAACTCAACATAATTTAATAAAACTTAATAAAGAACAAATTAATTTTAATGAACTTGCGAAATATCCTTTTATAGCCAGAGAAAAAGGCTCAGGAACTAGAAACATCTTTGAAGAACAATTTAATAAACACAATGAGCTTAGGATAGGTTTAGAAATAAATGATAATGATTCGATAATTTCTGCTGTGAGTGAATCAAACTATATTTCAGTACTAAGCGAGCAAATTGCACAAAAGGCGGTAGATGCTAACCTTATTAGAATTTTAGAGATTGAACAATATCCGGTAATTGCAAAGAGAGAGATCTTCTTTATAAAATTAAAAAATTCACAATTAAGCGGTTTAAAAAAAAAATTTTGGGAATATTTAAAATCAAAAAATAGATAGTTTACTTCAGCATTGTTATTCCCTTATCAAAATTAAGAAGGCTATTTATTTGTTGTTGAACGGGGTATATCCCTTCTTTTATAAGTGTATAGAGAAAAGTGCCTAAGAAAATCAATGATCCTATTCCTGGAGCAAAACTAGATATTATATCAGTAGTAGGCCCTGAAACATCTAGTGTTAACAACGAATAAGCAACCGATCCGATGGTTATTAATATTGAAATAAACGAGATTAACATTGCCTGAGTTTTAGTCAAATTGAAATGAAATGGACCCACATCTAAGTGAAAGTGTTTAGGTTGAACGACTATGGATAATATCGAATGACTTACAGTTTTCCCTTCAAAATCAACGTAAACGTTGAGGAATCTCTTCTCACTTTCTTTTTTCTTTTTTAATTTTTTTGATTTAATAGGAAGAACTGAAAATATCATAACAGGTGGATTTACAAAATCTTTTTTTACTTCTACTTTTCCACTTAGAGGATGGACCTCAAAACCCTCTCCCACAATCCTGAGATCTAAGATCGGTGGCTCTTCTTTGGTAGTTATTATTGTAAACCTTGTTTTATAGATTGTCTTGCCCTCCTCATCTTGAATAATTAATTCTTTGAAACTTAAGTATACATAGAAGAAGTAAGATTGCTGTTCCATCATTACCGAATAATATTGAAATCCCATATTAATATCATATCTGATCGGTTGGGGTTCTTCTTCAGCTTCAGTTTTAATACCCTCTAATCGCGGTGGAGGAGCAGATGTCGTTTCTCGAGCAGCACCAGTAGATGGTCCCGTACCTGGAGGAGCAGGTGCTCGAGGTTTTGCAGGTGCTAATCTTGCCCTTTCTTTCTTCGCCACTTTTTTTTCCCTCATTTCTAATCCTGATAATTCGTCCGTTATATCTCTCCGAAGCTCTAATTTGTCTGCTTTTGGTTTTTCTTCCTGATCGTCGAAATATTCCTCCGCTACTTCTTCTTCAGCTTCCTCTTCAAGAGTAACCGCGTAATCTTTGGTAGTAATTTCTCTTTCTTTGCTAATTTTCTTTTTTTTTTTCTCTTTTTCTTATATAAATACTTTAGCCTTGATTTTTAAATTCTTTAATTTAGTGTTTTCAGGAATATGTAAATGGGCTTCATCCAAAATATAGATCTTGTCCCTTTCTACTTGAATTTCTCGTAATGATTTAAAAATATCGTCCAATATATCCCCGATAGTTGTAGATTTTTTATA
>JBHLNT010000296.1:0-3969 GCA_048941265.1 Promethearchaeota archaeon | reverse complement strand
ACAGTAATTACGTCAATTACCAGTTGCTTAAAAGAGAGGGGATTAAGTTCAAAAGATTATGCCATTGTGTCAGGGATAGGATGTACCGGTCGTTCAAGTGGTTGCTTTAAAGCTCCTGCATTTCATACTACTCATGGTCGAGCTGTTCCATTTGCAACGGGTATAAAATTAGCAAATCCCAAATTAAAAGTTATTGTCCTTTCTGGAGATGGAGATCTTTTCGCAATTGGAGGTAATCATTTCATTCATGCGGCGAGAAGAAATGTAGAAATAACTGTTCTATGTGTTAATAATAATGTATATGGGATGACAGGTGGACAAGTTGCTCCTACTACTCACATTGGAGATATAACCTCAACTACTCCATATGGGAATATGGAACCTCCCTTTAATTTAGTTAGTTTAGCAGCAGCTTCTGGAGCTACATATGTTGCAAGATGGCCAGGATATGATACAATTAGATTACAAAAAAGTATTTTTAAATGTTTAGATAATGAAGGCTTCAGTTTTATTGAAGTACTTGCTCCTTGTTTTATTCAATATGGTACTAAAAATAGACTCGGTGATGCGGTAGAGATGTTGGAATGGTTAAGAAGACAAATTAAAATTAGGATGGATTATCCTCCTCATGAAGCTACATTTGATTTCAAGAAAGGCATTATAATCTGCGGTGAATTTGTTAATGAGCATAGAGAAGGATTTTCTAATAGATTAAAGCTAATGCGAGAAATGGTAAAAAGTCGAAAAGTCAAATAAAATAATGGAGAAAAAGTTTATGACACAAAATTCTGAAAAAATTAAAGATAAATCTAATATTGGCGTATTTCTTTGTAAATGTGGAAAAAATATTGGTGGCACGGTTGATATTGACAAACTTGCACAAGATATTGAGGAGATGTCTGGAATAAAACTCGTTCAAGTAAATACTTATACTTGCTCTGATCCGGGGCAAGAAGAGATTGAGACTGCCATCAATGAGCAAGGGATAGACAAGATCGTAGTAGCCGCGTGTAGCCCAAGATTACATGGACCAACATGGAAGACAGTTTTAAGACGTGTAGGGATTAACCCCTCTTTAGTCGAGGTCGCAAATATCCGTGAACAATGCAGTTGGGTGCATCTTTCAGAGAAGGAAGCAGCAACGAAAAAAGCTAAAGAACTAATTGAAATGGCCATAGCTAAAGCTGAATTATTAGAAGCTGTTGAAGAAATTGTTGTTCCTGTAAATAAAAAGGTTTTAATTATAGGAGGTGGTGTAGCCGGAATCCAAGCGGCTTTAGATTTAGCAGATGATTATGAGATCATCCTTGTTGATAAGGCTCCAACAATTGGAGGGAATATGGCTCTTATCGATAAGACTTTTCCGACCATGGATTGTTCCATTTGTATTTTAGGTCCAAAAATGGCTGATGTTGGCAACCACGAAAATATCACACTAATTACAAACGCAGAAGTTGAAGGAATTTCTGGATATATAGGCAATTTTGATATAACAATAAAAAAGCGTCCACGTTATGTAAACGAAGATCTTTGTACTGCGTGTAATGATTGTGTTGATATTTGCCCTGTTAATGTTATCGACGAATATTCCGGAAATTTAGGATGGAGGAAAGCAATTTATATCCCTTATCCCCAAGCAGTACCTGCAAGTTACATAATTGATGAAAAAAACTGCTTAGGATTGTCTCCTTTAGCATGTGGAAAGTGTATAACAGAATGCGAAAAAGAAGCTATTATTTATGAAGATACAGAAAAGTTTTTTAATTTTAAAGTTGGAGCGATAATCGTTGCCGTAGGGTTTGAGAAATTTGATGCATCTAAAGTTCCGGAATATGGATGGGGAACCTATCCAAATGTGATTACAACCTTCGAATTTGAAAGATTAATTAACGCAGCTGGTCCTACAAACGGGGATCTTCTAAGGCCAAGCGATTTAAAAAGACCAAAAAAGGTTGCATTTATCAATTGTGTAGGATCCCGTGATGAAAGATTTAATCCTTATTGTTCCAACTTCTGTTGTATGGAAACTATAAAAGATAGTCTTTTAATTAAAGAACATTGGCCTGATGTAGAAGTAG
The DNA here is from genome assembly GCA_048941265.1 of Promethearchaeota archaeon. Taxonomy (GTDB): domain Archaea; phylum Asgardarchaeota; class Lokiarchaeia; order Sigyniarchaeales; family SOKP01; genus LW40-45. Next base: position 1,891 of record JBHLNT010000296.1, on the reverse strand, counting down.
CAATATTTTATATTGATATTCGAGCATTTGGTAAAGGATTTGAAGAACTTTATACACGTGCAAGGAGAAAAAATATTTTATTTATACGTGGACGACCTGGACAAATAAAAGAAGTCCCGAATACCAAAAATCTCAAAATTTCTGTAGAAAATATAAGTACTGGGACTATATTATCAGAAGAATTTGATATGGTCGTCCTTTCAGTTGGCGCTGAAGGTTCCACCGATTCAATACCATTTCCAATAGCAAAAGATCCGAAGGGGTTTTATATAGAAGCACATCCCAAACTTCGACCCGTTGATACCCCTACTGATGGAATTTTTATTGCAGGTGGAGCAGAATCACCCAAAGATATCCGCGAATCAGTCACCCAAGCAAGTGCATCAGCGGGACGAATTGCAAAATTATTATCAAAAGGAGAATTTCATGTTGAGCCCTTATATGCATATGTCGACACTGAAAGTTGTACTAGCTGCGCAATTTGTGTTTCCCGATGTCCTTATAATGCCGTCAGTGTTGATAAAGAAAACAAGTCCCCTGCTTATATTAACCCCGTACTATGTAAGGGATGCGGCACATGCGCAGCAGATTGCCCTACAGATGCGATTACCATGACAAACTTCACTGATGCCATGATTTTTCGACAAATTGATATTGCTTTGCGTGAAAATGCATCAAAAAAGGTTATCATTTTCGCCTGCAATTGGTGTTCTTATGCGGGTGCTGACTTAGCAGGAACAAGCAGAATTCAATATCCAACCAACACGAGAATTATAAGAACTATGTGTTCTGGACGGGTAGATGTAGATTACATTAAACGATGTTTTGAGCGAGGTGCTGGAGCGGTCATGCTGACGGGTTGTCATCCACAAGACTGTCATTACATATCTGGCAATGATTTCGCCCTAAAAAGAGAGAAGAAAATTAGAAGCTGGATGAAAAAAAATAATATTTCTGATGAACGATTTATTATTGAATGGATGTCCGCAGCAGAGGGAAAAAAATTTGCTGATGCCGTTTCCTCTATAAGTAAAATCGCTCTAAAGCAATAAAATTTATTATAATTTTTAGATATTGGATAGATTTTTACTTAGTTTAATTTTTACTAATATGTTTAATTTTCTAATATGTCTAATAATCCCTTTTAAAAAATATTTAAATTATATCAAAGGAAAATTATATTATCAATTTAAAATTTAATATAAAAAATGATTAAAAAATGTCAGAAGCGAATAAAGATTTTTCTGATTTCGGAAAGAAAGCGCAAATATTGGCAATACTCTACTTAATTTCGTTCATCCTCGGGATCTTAGCAATAATTATTGAAGCAATAGCATATGTTAATTGGGTAGTCGGTGTAGTTATTATTGTATTTCTTATTCTAGCTGCTGGTAGTGTAGGTAAAGCTGGAGCTAAGCTAAATAACGATGATTTAAAATCATTTCGTACAAGAATTATAGTAGCGGTTATTTTAATTACACTTGGAATAATTATGGCTACCCTTGCATTTGCGGTTATTTTGGCAACAATTCAAGGAGAAGAGCCCGGAAGCACTGCCGCTGTGCGAACCTATATCATCTTTGGGATAATGGCACTTATAGGAATAGTTATAATAATTATTGGGGCCGTCTTCGAGCTGCTAGCATGGACTGATATGAAGGGCTTTTTTAGAGATAATTTAAGCCAATTTCCTGAAAATATTGGTAATAGTGCAAAAACAGGAACACTTTTATGCTTGATAGGTGCCATCTTTACTCTTACCTTTATATTGGCATTTCTCGGAGCCTTATTAAGAGCAATTGGCTATTTCATGCTAGCAAAATTAAAGGATTTAGAATAATCAATTTAAAATTTATCTTTTTTTTTCTTTTCTTTATAATTTTCAGCCATT
>JBHLNT010000295.1:0-3971 GCA_048941265.1 Promethearchaeota archaeon | reverse complement strand
ACTGCCCTATCAAGTCCTTCAGAAAATAACTCATTAATAATATAATTTATGGTAGTTAGAATCCCTCCTAAAACATGATCTTCAAAAGAAAAATCTTCAACAAATTTTTTAGAGAATAAAAGAGTACCACCCTCCGTCAAGAGTAATAACATAATAGGGGCTTCTTTTGATATCTTTGGAACTTCAAACACTTGTTTTTTTAGCATATTTTTCATTTGCTCATTCAAGCCAGCAAGTTTCAAACGTTCAGACAGAGATACTTCTGAAATTTTCAAATTCTCCCACATGTTAGATTGTCTAAGTAGCTCATCATGCTCGTATGAAATTTTCATTGCTAATCGTTTAATACCATAAGATTCTGCAATTTTCTGTGCTTGAGTTAAAAATCTTTTCGCTTGCTTTAAATCTAAAGTCAATAATGAAAGTTTTGCTTGCAAAAGGTATGTTTCAGCTAAATACAAATATAAATGTCGTTGTTCAGCAATATTTAATAGCGTTTTTATATAAGGCTGTATTTCATTTATAATTTTCACATCATTGGTTATTCCAAGTTCAGTTAAGTACAAATCACATAAGCTTATAATTGCGTTAATCCTTGGTTCACTAAGTAATGAATCGTTCAAAGCCAATTTTTTGAAAATGTCTTCCGCTTTAATACGATCTCTTGCTCGTAGACTTGATTTTAATATTTTAGCCTTTGAACTATAATATAGGGTTTTATGACGTTTAGTGTCAAGTTTTTCAGTGTGTTCGCGCAAGAGGTTAAGACTAACTTTTGCCTCTTCAATATCTCCTTTACTAACATAAATCTCAATTAATGTAGCTAATGCGTATATTAATTGAGGTTCAATGTTGCATTCAATGGCTTTTTTAGCATATTCGACTGCTTTATCATATTCTTTCAAATGATGATATTTATCAGCAATATTATTAAGTAGACCAGCAATCAAGAGTAACTTACCTGAATCTTTTACAAGTTCATAAGCTCGGTTATTCAATTCTAGAGAATGTTGAATATCTCCCTTGAAAAAAGCAATGGCAGCTTTTACCATTAGTAAACTGGATTGTCTCTCTCTTAAATCTAATGCAATTTTTTCTTTATAATTTTTTAATAAATCTTCTGCTTGCTTAATTATCATTTCAGCTTTAGCTAAGTTTATTGTCAACATATAAGCAAAACCTTGAATGATTAAAGCGTCAAATGCTGATGCTAAATCTCCTAGTTTCTCAAATTCTTGAAAAATTTCCTTAGCAATTTCAATTGCGTCTAAATAGTTACCTATCAAACTCAATAGATTAGCTTTAGCGAGTTTATATGATAGTATTTCTTTAAGAGAAAGATCATCTCCTTTTTCTAATTCTAAAACAATTTCTAAGGCTTCCTTGATTTTCCCTTCTTCTCTAAGTCTTTTTACTGGACTTAAACTTTTGATTTCAGGATGATAGTACAAGTTAAATAACTTTTTAAATCAATAGTATTTTGGATATAATTACTAATATAAGCTAAATTATGTTTTAAATATAATGTAAAAAAAGTATCTATTAAGTTAATGCTCCATCGCACCAAATCAGTACAAGGAATATTGTAATGTAAAATAGACTTAGATTAGTCTCTAAATGCGTTTTTAAAAAAAAAAGATTTTGGAATATATTTTCTATATATTGGGATTGAGATTGTGTTATGGACCCTAATTTTCCAAGTATTTTGTCAAAAAGGATGCCGGGCCTATCGGTAATTCTGTTGGACCGAATGGTGTTTGAACTATAATACCACATAATACCCCAGTAAGGACCCATCCTCCTTCTTCCTTGATATAAACAGGATTGTCGGGAGTTCCTGGAGTAGATACTGCCGGATCTTCATAACAATATTCACCTGTAAGGCTTAAAAACATTAAAATTGGGGTTGATACATATTTACCTTCAGTATTTGGCAGAGTTATTGGAAACCAATTTCGATATATTAGATCATAATTGGTATCAGTTGTCTTATAAACACCCATACCCATGAACCACCAAACATTAATAAACCAAACGCCAAAGACTGGACAAAGAAAATAATGATCAGTTTTCTGAATTGATCCATCTTTGAGCTTTCCCCACATCGTATATACTTTTTTACCTGATTCATCGTAAATTCTTTGATGGAAAACTACTTGCACCGATGAAGGCTCACCAGTTTCATCTACTTCAATTTTTCCTACGATAAGATCAGTGGCATTGATATCTAGATCATCTCCTATTGCCATGAATAAGATTGGATTAGAACCAGCTGCCATCACCGGAGTAACAATTGCCACAATACATATGAAAAATGATGCCGCGATAAGTGTTTTAGTCACTTTTAATTTCTTTTTCATTTTTTTTCACCCTAAAAATTTTTTTATTCAAATCTTATTTTTAGTTTTTGATTCTATTTTCATCATCAAAATGATGATCAATGAAAAATGTTGATATCTATCCATTTATAGTTCCACTTTCGGTAGTTCCACGGAAGTTCCGAAAATGTGTGGAAATTCCGAAAAATAGGTATATATAGAAATGTTCCCAATTTATACCTATCGAAAATATTATTTTATAATTTTAGAAAATGGAAAAATTGAATTACCCCTCTGACGAGATTCTTAACCCCTCAAAACTGCAAAAAAAGAATTATGACCATATAATTCTTTGGATGTTAGCAAATAATGAAAGTTGTGAGTGGTCTAATTTTGAGGAGAAACCAATTGAAATTCCCATTTCCACATTATCACGTCATTTCACAAAATTAATCTTTAAAGGATTTATTGAAAAGTTTGCTAGAGGCCAATACAGAATAACTCCAGAAGGGAAAAAGAAATTCAGTGAATTATCAAAAGAAAGAAAAAAAGGACGAATATTGAGTTATCCACCAAAAATTATTTTAAAAAGTGGGAGGAATTATTCCCATTGGATTCTATGGATGGTGTACAATAACGGATATTGTAAAAGGTCTGATTTTCTTGAAGAACCATTTTCTATAAATCAGTCATCATTATCAAAAAGCCTAAGTTCATTAATCCAAAAGGGTTTTATCATCAACGAAAACAAAAGATATTTAATTACTCAATCTGGAAAAGCCAAATATTCGAAGATTCTTCAAGAATATGATTTAGACAGACAAACAATTTTAGAAGAGGAAAGGAAAAGGATTGATGAAATTAGTTTAAGCACATCACAGTTTTTTGATAAGTTCAAAATAACTGATGATCATATCATATTTAGATTTCTGAATAATTTGTTAAAATTAGACTATTCAAAAGTTAAAGCAGTATTAAAAAATGAACAGGATTTTCATAAAATTATACTCTTTTTATCAATAAATCATCCTGATTTTTATCCTGATTATCTATCTTTTGAGGATTTTTCGAGTTATTATTTAATTAAAAAGAGGATACTTTATTTTTGGGTAAATGAGATTGTAGAAAGTAATTTATATGACCTAAAGTTCTTTAAGTTAGAGTTTTCGACAGATAAATATTATTATTTTCATTCAGATGGAAAATTAGAGAAGATTCTTCGAGCTATTACTGAAGAGCATATTGCAATAAATAAATATTTAGAAAAGTTTGGTAGGTCTGAGAACTTAAATTCATTAATAGATGACATTCTTAAAGAAATTAGCGAAACGATATTCCGTAAGGAGTTAAAGGAATCATTGAGAGAATTTTTACCGCAATATATAAAATATTTAGCTTATAAAATTGAGACAAAAAAGGAATTAAAAGAAACTTATGATAAATTAGAAGGAGTAATTTGGCAAAACATGACAGAGCTCATGCGATCTCTGAATTCTGAAACATTAGAAACTCAATATGAAGATAAAATTAAAGAAATTGATAAAGAAATTAAAATTAACCCGAATAATTATGAATTGTATAATTCAAAAGTACGAATTCTACTCTATTTTAATCAATATAGTGATACATTAACTGTATTAGAGAAAATGAGGG
>JBHLNT010000086.1:0-16775 GCA_048941265.1 Promethearchaeota archaeon | reverse complement strand
AAGTATGGCGCCAGTTCCAAAAATTATACAACCTAAAATTCCAAGACAAATAGAATCTAAAACAATACGATCATAATGATTCTCTTTTATTCGTTTAGAAATATATTTTTTATCATACAGCGCAATAACTATACCTGCTATCCCCATAAGGAAACGAAATGGTATAAAGAGGAGTATAATTGATAAAATAAGAATTGGAATCCATGATATTAAGTTTAGGGCTTTTATGGCACTAATTAATGAAGATGTTTTATCCTCAGGTGGTTTTTTGGCTTTTTTTTCTTTTTCATTAAATTCTAATTTTGGCTCTTGAAATTTTATTCCCTCTACTGAAAATGGAGTTCCACATCGTTCGCAGTACACTTTCGTTTTGCTCTCAATGAGATAAGATAGCTCATCCGGGAATGTATTTCCGCAGTTTCTACATACGTAAATTTTTTTTGACATTTTATCCCTTATATTATTGATTTGTTTTATTCATTTTATTTTTTATGATCTAAGAGAAACATTTGATCTTATCTAAAATATCTTTACATTCGATTAAAAACAACTTGGAGTCCAGTTTTTATAAAAGTTATTAACTAATAGTTTTAAACTTTATCATAGTTAGCTCTCTCTCGTTAATTGGGGCCAATTAATTTCCAATACAGTCGAATGAAGCATATGATCATCATCTACAATATTATAAGTTAGATTTTTAAAGAGTTTCTTTGCTCGTAAGCGTGAAGATTTTAATGGAACAATTTGATCCTTCTTACCATGATAAACTATAACAGGGATATTAATCGGTTTGAATTTTTTTGGATCTAAATGCGGAGTCGATAAAACTGGAGCGAGTAAGATTAAACGAGAGACTTTATTTGGTAATTGACAAGAATATAAAGCTCCCATTAAACCTCCAAAACTAGAGCCAATAATGATCCATTTCTCTTTATCCTCCAAAATTGTGTATAGTTGAGCCATTCTTTCTATTAATAAAGCATTATAAGTGATATCAGGATGATATGCCCTAAAATCTGGTGTCAAAATTCCAGGTAAAACTTTTCTAAAAAATTGACCTTTAAAACCTTGCCCAGAACTTTCCAAACCATGAATAAAAATAATATTTGGCATTCTTATTATCTCTGAAAGATTATTTATTACTTTAATATCCACTATTAGAGGGAAAATTATGTTCAAATTCCTCTTTTTGTAATCTCATTTCTTTACGATTTCCAAAATACATGAGTAAAAATAGTATAGAAAAGTATAGAGTCAATAAAAATAACATGAAAAAATAATATTTGTTATAAGTAAAAGACATTAAATGGAGCGCTGCACCAATGATAAATCCTGTCAAGAGTCTTGATTCGGTTGTACTTTTTCTTAATAACATCCTTTGAGTGCCCCAATCAATTAAACCGGGTATTGGTAAAATAATACATAATAAGACAGCAAGTTCAGGACTGAACTCTACATTATAGATCTTCTCAATTAAGTGTGTGTAGAAAGTAGCGATCATCCCTCCTATAATTACACCAGAACACCTAGAACAGAAATAAACATATGTTCTGCCAAACTTAAAATGAAATGTATGATCACTTGCTGAAATAGGATGATGAGTCAAAATCATAAAATACCAATGGCGTTCCTGAGTAGCTAAACCCTTATCATATAAGAATAAAAGAATTGGGACAAAAAATATAATCGTAATTAAGGATTGAATGAAAAATTTGAACCCATAATTAAAAATTATTGAATTTATATTGTCATTAATTAAGTAATAATTTTTTTGAATAATTACAATTAAAATTACCATTATTGCCGAATAAAGAAATAGACAAAGAACTGTATAAAACACTTTTAATTTTTCTTGATATTTTAGTGGTTTGTATTTATAGATTCCACATATAAATCCCCAGAATGCAATTAGTAAGCACCAATCTAGGTAAACAGTTTGATAATATGCTAATTGATACAGATATTCTCCTATAAATCCTGCGATGAATCCGTGAAAAGAGCCTGCTAAGACTGAAAAAAAGGTAAAAATTAATAATGTAAATCCAAATTGAACAAAAAACTTGGAATCTTCTTGATAGGGACTAGAAATAGAACCAAAAATCTCTGAAATATAAAAATAACACATAATAATGAATGTGCTAATAAATAAATTTAAAAAAATGATCCTTATAATATTCTTTTTTTTCTGTTCAGAAGTTAAATTCAAAGTGAACTCCTTATATTTTTCTTAAGATACATAAAATAACGAGATTAAAATTAGTTAATCGTAAATTTCGTCTAATCCATCAATCAAATACTGTTTAGTTTTAATAAATCCTTTCCTAAGCACTTTAATTATTATATTCTTTCCAGTCGGGATTTTAAGAATGGAAGGATTTTTTTCAACTATCTCTATACATTTATCATTTAAATCTAATTGAATAATTAGTGATTTATAAGCTTCTTGTTTTGAATTAAATGCTGCTCTGACTAATGAATTATAGTCATGAATATTATCTTTGATTCCAAGAAATGTAATTACTTCCTTAACTTGTGTAATAAAAGTTTCTTTTGTTACTTCCTTTAGTTTCTTAAAACCTTTATGATTTTTTCGACATTGTCTATATATTTGGTCATTTTCAAAGTATGTAGGAAAATTTTCCTCAATAGCACGGTCAAATTCTTCCTGATCAGCACCATTTTTATATAAGTGTTTTCCACAGTCCAAAGCAACCTCTATTTGTTTTAGAGTACCAATTCTAGCATCATGTACACTCCAATAATTATAAAATGATTTAACGATTGGTTTGACAACAAAATCAAATATTCCAGCATCTAATTCTGAATCAACCAACTTTTTTCCGAAATTAAGAGCTAAATCCATCTCTTCAATCATCTTATTTTGTAAGATATTGTAATTTCTTTCTATGTAGTCGTCTTCCAATTCAGCCTCTCCGCTCAATTGCCATAATTTAATATATATCTAAAAAAATATAAAAATCCATTTCATTTAATTAATTATAAGAGGAAAATAGATTTTAAAATTTAAATTATTTGATAATATTAATCTTATAGTTTTTTGTGACTTTTAATGCGTTATGTATTTAAAATATTGATTTTGGGAGACCCTGGATCTTCAGTAGAATATGTGACAAGAGCATTTTTGGATTCAGGAGAATTTAAAGAGGAACTTAAGCTCATAGAATGGTATAAGGAAATTAATGCTCTAGAAAATGTTTGCGACTTAGAGGTTAATGTGATCACGGATTTAATAGCCGCAGATTTCGACGAATTGATACCTACGGTTGATGGAGTGATATTTTTTTTAAATCCCCTTGTAAAAGAAGAATTAGAAATATTTGAGTTGTATTATTCAATAATTAGATCTGTTATACGAGACCCTCCCATCCCGGTTGTAATTATATATTATGATTCATCGGGAATTATCCCCATCTCTATAAATGAGTTATTAGAATATGTGTGGAAAAATTATCCCGAGCTTGAGGCATTCGTAAATCTACCTCCTAATTTATTTCATCAACCACTTGAATGTTTGTGTCTTGCTATGATTTCGGGTGACACTCCACTGAATATTGAAAATGCATGGATGAGATTCCCAATTTTTATCGAGTTAGCAAATTCTTATTTTGCGCAACAAAATTATTTTTCTACAGCCCAAGTAATGAAAAAAGCTGCAACAATATCTGAAATCTATAATAGCGATGAGTATTATATACATTGCGAACAGGCAGCTTATCTTTTTTCGAAAATAAATCTTTATTTAGAAGCCTCAAAAATTTTGGAAAATATTGATAAAAGTAGATATAAGGAGTTTAGAAAAAGTTATCATGATGCGATGATCTTAGAAGGAAACAAGCAATTTAATAAGAAAAATTACGAAACTGCAGCCAATCAATATGAAAATGCTGGTCAATGGGCCTCTATTGAACTAGATAACCAAGACTTGGTACAAAAAAGTTTTAAATTGGCTATAACTTCTTGGATTTCAGCTTGTAAGTGTGATAAAGCTTTTAAAGTCCTTGAAAGATTGCCACATGAACAAGTCTTACCAATTCTAAAGAATATAGCAGATAAAATAATTAATGCAGTAAATTATTTAGCTTCGATTGGAAATTTTGAGGCTGCTAAAGTTCAATTATATTATAGTATTCATATATATCAACGAGAAGGGCTTTTCGATAACTTAAATGAGTTTACTAATAAGCAGATCGATATTTTAAAGGAAATACTTAAACAAAAAATAGACGAAAAAGAGGTCTATTTAGCAAAAGAAAAATATGATGAAATGGAAAATATCTGGGATAGTTACAAATTAAAAAAACCTAATCTAGATAAATGTTTAGAAAAAATGATTGAGTTACTTATTGAAGAACTTAATTTTCCTATGGCTGGAACATTAATTAATAAATTAAGTTCATATGATTTAAAACAAAAACTCACAGAATTAATCACGAAAGCAGAAGAAGATTATAAAGCATCTAAAAAGAAAAAAGTTGAAGAGAATATTCAAAGAGGGGTTGATATACTAAAAGAGTTTATTAATACCGAAATGAGTATAATTGCTGAGATGAATTCTCAAGTATTAAAGGAAGCTAATAATTTTCAGAAGAAAAAAGAATTTCTTAATGCTGCAAAAGTCATAAAAAACCAGTCTGTCTTCCTTAATAATATTGGTAAAGAAGAGATCGCAAATCAAATTTTAACAAAATCATTAGATATTTTGATAGATGCGAAACAATTTGATATTTTCTTCAAAAGTTTCTCATATTTATCAAAAGATAAGGGAAAAGATTACATAGCTCGGATTTTTCCTAAATATTTTGAAAAATTAAAGGAAATAAAAGAAGAAGAGCAATTTGAGAAAAATGAAAAATTTTTTGAGATGTCTAATAAAATTTTTAGAAATTTAATGCTTTATGAGGAATCTAAAAAAATAAGTAGATTATATATTAAGGTTATTAAAAATGAAGCTTTACGAATTGTTGAAATTGAAGAAAATGAAATAGGGATTGATAAAGCAACGCATTTAATAAAAAAAGTTGATACAATATTTTCAGCATATCTGGATAAAGAAAAAGATAAGATTACTTTTAATAAATTGTATAAAAAAATTGCAGAAATCTTTATAGCTCTTAAAGATTATCCTTCTGCGCAAACAATTATTGATAAAATTGAAAATCCAGAGTATAAATCAAAATTAAATAAACAGCTAGAAAAATTAGAAGCATATGAAAGTGCTCTTGAATCTAAAATGGTAATTGAATCTAAAAGAGCTGAATTCTTAAAAGAAAAACTTTCCATTATTAAGAAGAAAGCTCAAGATGCTTTACATGATAGAAAAAATGAATTTAAACAAAGAAAAGGATTAAAGAGAGCTTATCTTGTAGATGCTTTAAATTCTGTAAAAAAGCAAGAATATGAACAAGCAATTAAATATTATTACGAAAGTATAATTGGATTAGAAAAAAGAAAAAGATATAATTTAGCTGGGGTTTCCTTAGCTGTGGCTTGTCTATTATTGTTAAAAGATAATAAAATTAAAGAAATGACAAATTTCTTTAATCAAATTAAATATGAATTATCCAGCTCAGGTAAATTATTTACAGAAACATTTCCATTTACTTTAATTGATTATATTTTAGAAATGGAAAAATTGCAAGATGAACCAAAACTTAAGGAAGCATTATCTTATCTTGAAAATCTTCCCTTATTTGATGAAGAAATTCGAATTCTTTATGAAGTGTTAGGTAAAGAATATAAAGAAGAAGAACAAATTTTAGAATTCGAGTTAGGAATTGGTGAAATTGCTAAACTTAGGAGTGAAATCAATACTTTAGCGAAAAAAATTGAAATCGATAAACAAGAATTTGCTAAAAGGAAAATAATGAGGAGAGATTATTGGAATAAGGCAATCGAAGAATTATCAAAAAATAACTTATTAGAAGCATCTTCAATCTATCTTGAATCCTATAATAAATTAATAGAAAAAAAATTCTACAAACATGCTGCCATTGGATTAATTATAGGCTCAATGATTTTAATTAAAGTTAGGGATTTTTTTAATGCTAAAGCAATATATGAAAATAATTTAAATAAGTTGACAGTGTTCAAGGATGAGTTAGAGTCATTGCCAGAAATTCAGTTTATGGAATATGTATTTTTAGCATTTGAGAACTATATTCAAGAATTAATCAACATTACAATTAATATTCTTAGTGAAAGATTAATGCTTTTCGAACCAGAAATAGAATTCTTGACTACTCTAGCTGGTGAAGACATTATAAAAGATGATAAAAAGGAGGTTATGATAAAAAAAGAGGGTGCTGAATTATCTAAGCTAAAATTAGAATTAGATCAAATTATTGCAGCACTCCAACAAAAAATGGGAGATATTAAGAGTGTGAATGAAGATCTTATAAAGAAAAGAAAAGCCACAAAGAAACGATATTATGATGAGATCTTAAATTATCTAAGGGATAATTCTTTTAAAGAAGCTGCAGACAAGTACTTGGATTTAGCAGATAGTTTTATAAAAAGGAAAGATTATCAGACAGGCTCTCTCTTAATTCTTTTATATGGACTTTCATTATTAAAATCGCAAGACCAAGATTCAAATTTAAAAATTAAAGTTAAAGTTATTTCCTATTTAGATAATCTTGGAATGAGTAAAACCTTGTTAGAGGAAACTTTTTATGTTTCATTATTGTTGTTAATTTTGGATGTATTAGTTGAGAAGTTAGAGGAATTTAGACCAAAACTTAAACTATTTTTAATAGGCTTGCCTTTATTTGACGAGGAAAATGAGTTAACTGAAATAATTCAATAATTCTTATTTTATTAATTAAAAATCAATAAACCGTTTAATCGTCCAAATTTTACTTCTAAATTTAAATATTTCTCTACTTTTTTTACATCTTTCTCAGAATATCCCATGAAACATAATTGTTATTCTATTTAAAATTTACTTAATTATCTTCGCAAATTTCTGCAGATCTTTCACTCGCATGCGTAATGTAACTTCCGTGACCTTAGCAAGCTTAGAAATCTCTTTTTGGGTTCGATTCTCGTTATATATCTTAGATCCTAAATAGATTGCTGCAGCTGCTATACCTTTTGGGTCTTTGCCTGCAGTATTGAATCCATTTTCTTTTGCACTCTCTATGAGTTTGACAGCAATATTTCTGCATTGCATTGATAGCCCTAACTCATCATTAAATTTGTCTACATAGCGATCTGCTTGAAAATGTTGTACTTTCAGGTTAAGATTAGGCAATATTTCCATTAAAATTAACCTAAAGCTTTTAATTACTTTTTTTTTAGGTATTTGAGCAACTTTAGTTATTTCTTCAACTGTTCGTGGAATGCCATGGATTCTAAGTGCAGCAAAAATAGAAGCTGAAAGTAAGGTATCAATGCTTCTCCCCATTGTTAATTTCTTCTTTACTGTTTGTGTATAGATTCGAAGTGCATCTTCTGCAACAGTATCAGGAATTCCTAATCTTTTTTGTAATCTTTGTAAGTTTGGCAAAGCGATCCATAAATTTCGCTCATAACTCGTTGTTAAGCTTCTATGAATTTTAGCAAGGCGATTGAATTTTGATTTATATTTTGGGCTTAAAAGAGTGCCTCGCGCATCACGGCTTCCACGTATAATAGTGCGTGGGCCAATTGGGCTATAAACTCTTTCATTTGTCTTTCTTTTTTGAATCTCTTCTGCAGTGAATGCACGTCTAGGTGAAGTATCAAGGATCCTTGAATGCACATAGCCACAATTCAAACAAACATAAAAACCATCTTCCTCCGACAATTTTGGGGAATCGCAACATTCTTCTTGATCTTCTTCGAAAAATCCATCACTATCTTTTAAAGGTTGTTTATCGGAGGGCATAATAGTTAATATTTAACCTAAATGGACATTTGGATTTTATAATTTCCTAGTGTATAATTATTATGATTTTTAAGATATTTAAATGTTAATTAAATAAAAAATGAATAAATGAGAAGATTACATAATATATTTTCAGTATGGTAATATATTAATATATAATCCTTTCTTTTTAACAGAAAGGTCAAAAGAATTTTAATTATCTCATTAACTAGATATTTTCATCTAAGTTTTTCTCATAACATTAAATTAAGCTTTTTATTGTTAGAGGTTTTTATGAAACCTAATAAAAAATTATATACCTAATATTTATATTAATATATTAAAAGCATAAAAGAAATTACAATGGCATCAGAAACTACGGTAATTAAAATTTTCGCAAAGTTTATTGATCCAAAGGTAGCTAAGAAACTAAAAACTCTAGATGAGATTTTAAATTTACCAATTTCAACCTATAAATTTGTAGATGAAGGACTTTCTAAAGATTTAGAAGAAAATTTCAATATTATCAATATCGGAGAAATTGCAAAACTGGATAAAGAAAAACCTTTCGAAAAATTACTTGATCTTGAAAAAATTGAAGATCCTGAAGAACTTAAGGAAAAAAAGAAAGAATTAGAAGTTAAAATAGAGAAACTCAAAGCAAATCATCCCACCCTTGAAGAAAATTTAAATAAAGCAATAACAATAAGCTCTATTATTAAAAGTATTAAGAAAGAATCTATAGAAGAGAAAAAAACGGGGCAAAAAGTGATAGTAGTTGGCTTAGATAATGCAGGAAAGACAGCAATCCTTACTAAATTTGGTGGACGGCTCGGGATAAGTGACTTAGCTTTAATAAAACCAACGAAGGGAGTTGATCGAAAACACATTAAGACGAATACACTTGATCTATTCATTTGGGATTTTGGAGGCCAAGAAGTACTTAGAAAAAAATACTTTAAAACTCCAGAAAAGTATTTTTTGCAAATAGATTTACTTATCTATGTTGTAGATGTACAAGATTCGGGACGATTTGATGAATCATTCGATTATTTTAATGATATCCTTGATATGTTGACAACATTAGAAGAAAATCCATATATTTTAATTTTTGTTCACAAATATGATCCTGACCTAAGAAATGATCCTACAGTATTATTAAATGTTGAATTCTTAAAAGATAATTTAAAAGAACTATTTAATGGGACAAAATACGATTTTGATTATGAGATTTACTTAACCTCAATCTATTCGCTTATTTCAAATGAACCGAGGTTTTCAAAATATATTAAAAACGTTATGAAGGCGTATTCAGTCACAGATCCTACTTACAAGAAAGTAGAAGGCCTAGGCAGAATATTAGAAGAAACGATGAACGCTGTTATACGATTATCAGAAAGTATATCCAGCCAACTTAATGATCTTGATTCTCGTCTTAGAGCCATTGAAAGTGGAGCATTTCAAATTGCTCAGGGAGGATTGCCTATAGAAATTCAAACTCCCTCTGAAGAGCCCGTTCAGAGAGGCGCAGCAACAGCACGCTCTCAAGTTCTAAATGAATTAAAGGATTTATTTGCGAAAAAACGAGGCTTAGATCTTTAAAATATTAAAGTACATCTAATTAATTTTATTTAAAAATTTATAAGCTTTCTTTACTTTGTTGACACTTGTTCGAAAGTAATTAATGGAGTGGCTATCAGATCCTACGAATATTTTAGCCCCTTCCTTTTTTAATTGCGTAATTACAGATTTAGACGGAAATGGTCTTTTAATAGGAAACTTTAATCCTGAAAGATTATATTCTATATTTATATTGTACTTTATACAGAGTCTTCCCAGATTTAACACTCGCTCGTCTGAAACATCTGTATCAAAGGTAGGTACTAAATCTCTTATATTAATATAGCGATATATAGTATCTAAATGACAGATATTCTGGAAGATTTGAGATCTAATCATCTCTTCAGATACATCAAAAAAATTATCGACAACTTGTTTTACTCCCTTTTTTTCAAGAAGCTCAACTAATTTATGTCTATTAGTTACAGGTAGACCAATATCTGGCTAATGGAGAGTTCCTGCTATAAAATCGAAGTCTTTTCCATAATCATCCATAAATTCTCGAAGTTTTACTTGATAATCAGTGTAATAGTCGACTTCAAGTCCACTTAACACAAAATCATATGTTGCTTTAACTTTTTCAATTTCATCTAAATATTGTTCTATTTTGCCATCATAAAATGGATATGTCTCGTCATTTTCAATATAATATAACTCATAATGATCCAAAAAACAGATGTTAATCTTATTTTTTTCTGCAATATTTAAATATCCCTCGAAAGATGGGCCAAACTCCTTAATATCATGGCTCCATTTTGTATGAACGTGATAATCTGTATATTTAAATTTCATATTTCTCTAAAATTGAAAATAAATTCTCTACATTAAAATTGTCATAATAATTCCTTGAGCGATTAAAAACTGACCTAAAATGTACGTTAGCATTATATAGAAAGGAGCAATTTCTAAATTATCATCAAATTTATTAACAGCTATCAAAGAGTCAGATAATATAAATAGAATTGATCCTATCCAAACAAGAAAAAAACATGGACAAAAGATATCAAATGCTGCTAATCTAAAAATTGCGGAGATATGCATAAATAAAATTACTGTCATGTATACATATACAGGTATTTTTAATTCGCCCATATGATTCTTTATTCTAGGGAATGTTAACAATAGAATTATAATAACTGGAAAAATTATAAGTATTCCCCATAATGGAAAAGACATGATATGACCTCCAATCGAAAGCAAAAATGCAATTATATAAAAGATATGTCCTATTAGAAATCCAACCATTCCAAACATGAACCATTTTTCTTCATTTTCTAACATTAAAAAAATATCGCCAGTCCATCCAAATAATAGTGCTAAAACTATAAGCCAATCTGTTCCATCAGTGAAGGTTGCGAATATAAAGTATAAAGCTAAGAAGGGCATTAACAAGGGTTTTGAGAGATGTTCCAATTTTTTATTCCCTTTTTTACATGCAAATAAATTTGCAACTGTTATGATAAAAAAAGCTATCAAAAAAACATACTCAATCATTCTTCTATTCCTAAGTATTATTTTATTATTTCTTATTCTTTTTAAGAAGCTTTTATGATTATTTGGAAGATTTGATTTAATAATTTATTTTATTTAATTCTCTTTATCAAAAAATACTTCATAAAATAATTCCTTTTCTCCGGCTTCAGGAGGTGTAATTTTCGTATACCCCCCTTTTCTTATAATTTGTACCGTCTGTTTATTTTGAATATGAATTGTTCCGTAAAACCCTCTTATCCCTTTTTCTTTAGCAATTATGATTAAATGATGGTATAAAAAAGATCCAATCCCTTTACCTCTATAATCTTCTCTAACCATAAAGCTGTATTCAGCCATATTATTTCTGGGATTATAATAATAAGAAGCATTTCCGACCATTTCTTGATTTGTGATATCTCCTACAAAAGCTCCAATTGAAAATATGGTATCATAATCTATATTAACCTCATGTTGGGTTTTTGAATGTGTAAACTCTTTTTTCACTTCAAAAAAGCGTAGATATCGATCTCTCTCATCCAATGAATAGTATAGTTCTTTTAATAAAGGTTCATCGGTAGTACGGACTGGGCGAACATATATTTTTTCATTAGTTCTCGTTTTAAAATAGGTTTCATAATGTTTTGGATAAATACAAATATTTCCCTCTTCATCACAGGGTAGTAATTGATCAGAATAAATATAATTCAGATTTTTAGCATTTTCCAATAAGCTTTGTCTAAAATCTGGATGAGCTATGCAAATCAATTCTAAAGCTCTTTCACGAATTGTCTTACCATGAAGATGAGCAACACCCCATTCTGTTACAACATAATGTATATCCGCCCGAGAAAGAATAATCCCTGCACCTTCATCCAAATGGGAGACTATAGTCGATTCTGATCCATTTTTTCTTGTAGACGGTAATACTATTATAGGTTTTCCCCCCTTAGAAAGCGCTGCTCCTCTCATAAAATCTACAGTATCCCCTATTCCTGTATGAAATTTATACCCTTTAGTTGAAGTATTTACCTGTCCTGTTAAATCGATTTGTAATGCTTGATTTATTGAAACCATATTTTTATTCATTGCGATATAGCGGGGATTGCAGATATAATCAGTTGGATAAAATTCAATGTAAGGATTATTATTAATGAAGTCAAATAATTTTTTTGTTCCTAAAGCATAACTAGTAATAATCTTCTCGGGATGGAAATTTTTTTTTCTGCAAGTTAATACAGTATTTTCTATTAAGGGGATGATATTATCAGTTATAAAATGAGAATGCATTCCAAGATCTCTCTTTTCAAATAAATATTTCAAGCAAGCATTTGGGATATATCCATTACCAATATGGATTGTTGATTTATTTTGGATGATACCTGCCACATTCTTTCCAATTCTTTCAATTACTTCATTTTTTTCCTTAAACTCAAATTCTATGAGAGATGTATCATTATAAACAAAATGATCTATTTCTTTCATGTGAATGAAACTATTTCCCAGAGTTCTGGGCATTTGGGGATTTACTTCGGCAATAGTAATATAAGCAGATTGAGCAATGGGTTTAGCAACATCTACATTAACTCCAAAAGAGCAGAACCCATATCGATCCGGAGGAGTTACTTGAATTAATGCAACATCACAATATTTTCTACCTGAGAGAAATAAGGAGGGAATTTCACTGGCTAGAATAGGGGTATAATCTGCTTGCCCTATATTTATTTCCTCTCTGAGAGCTTTCCCTATAAAAAACGCATTATGTCTAAACAAATCTTCTGCCTTATCTTTAAAATATTTTTGAGGATAAATTGTGAGAAAGTGAATTAACTCAGTATCTATCAATTTCTCAGATTGTTTGATTAATTCATCTGTTAATGCCTGCGGTTCACTACACCCCGTATCAATAAATACCCGATTTCCAGGAATAATCTTACCAATTGCCTCTTTGGGAGTAATTTCCTTATCTTTCCATTTCTCTCTCCAGTCTTTATCTAATAGATCAATACTTTCCATTATAATTCTTTAAACATATTATTTTTTATATTTTAAATTCGCTTAACTAATTAATTAATGTTTTACTCCTTTTATTTAAATTATATTTATAGAAATAAGATAAAATCTTTTTAAATCAATTGCTCTTAATTTTTTCTTAAAAATCTCATTTACAACTAAAGAAAAAACTTAAATATAATAAATTTTAGAAAAAAGCTTTAAAATCTTTATTGAATTCAAAACAGTAAAGAATCTAAATTTATTAAAATAAAGAAGTATCAAAACAAAAAATTGTGAAAGATTATGTCTGAAGAAGATAAAATGGAATCTATCCTTACTGAAACCCGTATATTTGATCCTAAGGATTTAAATCCAAAATACGCTAAAACTGGAATGTCATTTAAAGAGTATAAAAAACTATGGCAACAGAGTATCGACGATATGGAAGGATTTTGGGATAAACAAGCAAAATCTATAGATTGGTTTAAACCATATGATAAAGTCTGGGAGAAAACAGATTTATTTCCTGGTAAGTGGTTTGTTGGTGGAAAACTGAATATATGTTATAATTGCATCGATCGGCATATCAAAAAGGGAAAAGGGAAACATATTGCTCTCATCTGGGAAGCAGATGAACCCGGAGAGGTAAGAAAATTCACTTTCAACGAACTTAAAAAAGAAGTCTGTAAAGTCGCCAACGGAATGAAAAAGCTAGGGCTGAAGAAAGGTGATAGAGTAACTATCTGGCTCCCGATGCTTCCTGAATTGGCCATCATAATGTTAGCGTGCGCCCGACTAGGAATAATCCATTCGATAGTGTTTGGTGGCTTCTCTAAAGAAGCGGTTAAAGACCGAATCGAAGATTCTGATTCGCGGCTCTTGTTTACAAGCGATGAAACCGTTAGGGCGGGAAAGACATACCCGAAAATGGCCGATGTCGCCCAGATTATAGATGATATTCCCACCATAGAACATGTAATAAAAGTAAAACGCACCGGGAATGAAGTATCGGGTACATCCAAAGATATCTGGTACGACGATTTTATAGCTGGAATGGACGAGGATTGCGAGTGCGAAGAGATGGATTCCGAAGATACAATATTCATCTTATATACCAGCGGAACAACCGGAAAACCTAAAGGAGTTAAACACACTACAGCGGGATATATCCTTTACACTTCATTTACGCATAGAGTTGTGTTTAATTATAAGGACGGCGATATCTGGTACTGTACTGCCGATATAGGATGGATTACTGGACATAGCTACATCATTTACGGTCCTTTAGCGAACGGTGCTACAACACTAATGTTCGAGAGCGTACCCACCTATCCCGCAGTAGATAGATTTTGGGATATTGTAGAAAGGCATAAGGTCACGCAATTCTATACTGCACCGACAGCTATAAGAGCTTTAATGCGCTATGGTGAAGAACCTGTAAATAAGCATGATCTTAGCTCTATTCGAGTCCTAGGCACAGTGGGAGAACCAATAAATCCCGAGGCTTGGACTTGGTATCATAGGGTCGTTGGAAAAGGAAAATGCCCCATTGTCGATACATACTGGCAAAAAATGGTTGCAATTCGCAATTATTAGCTAACAGAGACAGGGGGATTTATTATGACACCAATAGCAACTGCTACACCTACTAAACCAGGTTCATGTTGTTTTCCGTTCTTTGGTATTAAACCTGTAATTTTTGACTTGGAGGGTGATGAGGTAACAGAACCAAACGAAGGTGGATATTTTTGCATCGCAAAACCTTGGCCAGGAATGCTAAGAGATGTATGGGGTGATACTGAGCGATTTAAATCAACCTATCTTGAGAGATATCCAGGACATTATTATACGGGTGATGGAGCACGCCGAGATGAGGATGGATACTATTGGATTTTAGGACGACTTGATGATGTTATAAAGGTTTCTGGACATCGAATCGGAACTATGGAGGTTGAATCTGCGATTGTGAGCCATCCTAAAGTTGCCGAGGCAGCAGTGGCACCATTTCCTCACAAAATTAAGGGTCAAGCCATTTGGGCGTTTGTAACATTAATTCAAGGCGTTGAGAAATCAGTAGAATTGAAACGGGATATAATAATGCATGTGAGACAAGAAATTGGTCCTGTTTTTCAGCCAGATGTCGTCCAATTTGCTGATGATTTGCCTAAAACGCGTAGTGGAAAGATTATGAGAAGAATCTTGAAGGCAATCGCTTCTGGAACAGATATTGGAAATGTGACAACATTAGCAGATCCCTCTGTTGTTGATTCTCTTCTTGAAGAGCGTAAGAAAATGGATGTAGAAATAGGTTAAATTAAATTCAATTTTTTCTTTTTTTTATATAATTAGTTAAATTTTATAAAAGAGACTAGTTAACTCTTTCTTTAATTTTAGTATATTCATTTTATAATATTTATTTAAAACTGATGTGTTTAAGAAGAAACTTTGGTTTTCGAACTTCTCTTCTTCATCATCAACAATAACGATATCAAATGATTTTAGTTGAGCTAAAGATAACTTTATATTTTTGGAATAAAGTCCATGTTCATGAAAAATTCCTTTATTTCTTATTTCATTTAAAAGATCATTAAATTTCATGTAATTTCCAATGAGAATTAATACTATTAAATTTTTTAAATTTTGTTTTATTCCATTTCTATCTATTAAATCTATATATTTTGTTAAATATGGAGGTATCTCTATTGAAGAACATACTTTGCTATAATAATAATTCTCTCTTCCTGAACGATATGAAACTATTACATTATCCAAATATTCAAGAAATTTTAGTCTTTCAACAAATTTGTCCCTATTATGGATTTTATTCATTTCATATAAATTAATTAGATCATGTAATTCTAATTTTTCCCATAGAATCGTATTTGATAACTCAATTAATTCGTGTGTTTTATAAAATCGAGGTTGCATTTGCAATATGGTATCATACAGCATATCCTTCCAGTCTGGGGCTAATCTTTCACTGCGAAATCTAGCATTTCCAAGTTCATTGAGCGCTTTTTCGAATTTCCTTTTTCCGCAAATTTTTATTCCCTGGATATCAAATTTATCAAATTTATCATCATCTTCATAAAGCCAATTAAATAGTCGAATTGCATTCAAATTACCACCAAAATGAAGTATTTTTAACCATGGATGATCTAAGGTTACTATTTCTCCTTTTTCTAAGTCCAATGGACTTAAACGATAGAAACCATAACTTCTTTGATATATGGTAAATTTAGAAAACAATTGATATTGTTGATCACCAATTATGAAATATTGTTTTCTTTCATTTGTTATGAAAGAAGTTAATCCAGGTACTTCAATTAATACAAGTTGTTTAAGTGAATTTAAAAAATTAAATGGTCCAATTATTTTAAAGCTAGTATCCCCTCTGGAAAAAGAGCCAGTAAACCATCCATCACCATCATAAAAGCCTCTAATAAAGTCTCTTATCAAAGTTTGCCCAAAAATTCTATTCTGTATAAAGTCCGGAGGATAGATTGTTGATGCAATTTCTTCCTTACTATGTGCCTGTACCATTCCAAAATCGAATAATGTTAAAACTAATTCTTTATTAAAGACATTTAAATGATATTTGTTATTTTCATCAGGACCATTAATTTTACCCCCTAACGCTTTTTGAATTTCTGATAAAATCTCTTTATCTTGTTCTTTTTGAGTTGCACTTATTTCATAAGGATAAGTTCTAATTGTCCCATCTGCTAAAAGAAATCCTATAACATAAGCTCTAACACGCCATAATAAATCAGAATTACTTATATTTCTTGTGAAAATATCAGACATTTTTATTTATTCTCCA
>JBHLNT010000085.1:0-16778 GCA_048941265.1 Promethearchaeota archaeon | reverse complement strand
TATGTGCGCCTCTTTCTGATGCAACCTGTGATCAATTACCTACAGATACGATCAATCCAATATCCTCGATAATCTTCTTCAAATGATAAATATGTTTTTCATCGGGGGCTTTTCCTTCGGGGAAGCCATAAGGTCTACCTAGTTGTTCGGATTTTGTTTTACCTCCCTCATGATATGGCAACAGGGAAACTTTTTCCGTACCGATCTCTTTACCCAGTATAGCAATTTTTTTTATATGTGATTCTGAATCATTGAATCCAGAAATAAGAGGAATACGCAGCCAGATCTGGTTGTTTTTTGCTGCCTTCCTGAGATTCTCTAAAATCAGATTATTCTTTAAACCAGTCATTTTTTGGTGTTTTTCTGGATTCAAGTGCTTGATGTCAAAGAGGACTAAATCGACAAAATGCAACACTTTTTCCATTTCTCTCCATTTTCCATATCCTGTTGTTTCCAGTGCTGTGTGCAATCTCTCTTTTTTACATTCGGCCAGTAAATCGCTTACGAATCTACTTTGTGACAATGGTTCTCCTCCAGATACGGTAACACCGCCACCAGAATTCTTATAAAATAGTGTATCCTTAAGAATCTCATCAATAACTTCTCGAACCGTTACGTATCGTCCAACTCGGTTTAAAGAATGATACAGACAGCTGTCGACACAGAGCAAACATGAATTGCATTTTTTCCAGTCGATTTTTCTACTGCCTATTTGTGTAATAGAGATCGCTCCTTGCGGACAGATTTTGACACATGCACCACAACCTTTGCAATTTATATCCCGAACGATAAGATTGATGGAGAAATCTTGTGATTCTGGATTTGAGCACCAAAGACACTTTAACGGACAACCTTTCATAAATACAGTTGTTCTGATTCCCGGACCATCGTGTACACTGAATCTCTGGATATCGAAAATCAGCCCTTTTTTTTCATTATCATCGTCTGAATAATGCATTGATAGATTTTGGCTCCGTTTTTATATATAAGGTGACATACGTTTGATCTCCGTATGCCTCTATAAAATATAAATGGTGATCCAGATAGTCATTTCAGGAGAAAAAACCCTGTTTTTTTCGAAATTCATTTCTAGATTACACAGATCTAGCGGTTTTTTCTCGGTTTTTATGTCAAACTCTGTTCTGTCCTAGCAATAATATGATCCTGTAGACCTGACGATAAATCGACAAAATAAGCGCTGAATCCAGCGACTCGCACAATTAAGTCACTATATTTTTCTGGTTGGGCTTTTGCCTTTAGTAACGTTTCCTTATCTACAACATTGAACTGGATGTGAGGAATATTTAACGCTTTCCATGTTTTTAGATAGCTGAGAAATGCTGGCTTCAGATCATCTTGTAGAAACTTAGGAAGAAATTTCTGATTGAGTAGATGATTAAATGTATCTACGGTACTGATCTTGGAGACAGATTTCAAAACAGCAGTGGGACCTTTCTTATCCCTTCCAGGAGAAGGTGCTAGAGTTGAATCTGCAAAAGGCTCACCGTCTAAACGACCATCGGGAGTAGCTGGTGTATCAATAGCCAATCCATAGGTGGCAGATACAGCGCTACCATCGCCTCTATGCGAATGGCCGAATGGGTCTTTTACCGATTCTATGGCCACTTCGCCTCGGGCCTGAACTTCACGGGCGATTAAGTCTGCATAATCATCATCATTACCGAACTTCGGTGCGTCGAGACATGCTTGCCGTATATCTTCACGACCTTTCCAGTTATCATCCATGATTTTGATTAACTCTGGAAGTGTAACTTTTTTGTCCTCAAAAACGACTTTTTTAATGGCTGTGATGGCATCTGCCACATTCGTACCACCGATCACCTGTGCGAAATGATGGATCATAGAGTTATAGACCCATTTACGACATTCCTTTCCCTGTTCAATGCAGCCATCTAGAATTGCTGAGTAAAATGGGCGGGGACAGTATTTTGCCAAAAGTTCATTGTTAATTCTTTCGAGATGTTCTATTTTGTCCATAAAGAATTTCACCTGTTTGACATAGGCATCGAGAACATCTTCCCAACTTTTAAAGGTTGCTGGATCGGGAGTTCGAGCGCCGTGCTGTTCACCAGTTTTTGGGTTCACACCCTGATGCAACGCCCACCATAGGCATTTCGGTAAGACAAAATAACCCACCGATCGACGAATAATGTTTTTTCCTGGAATCTCGATATAGACACAGCCAGAGACAGCATACTGTTTGGCATCCTGCGTTGGAACGCCCCAGCGTTCAAAAAGAGGAATCAGCGCTTCATCATTAAAAAGGGAAGGATATCCAATACCAGTTTTTATAATATCAACCGCCTTGGAATAGACTTCGTCAGGCGTCCCCTCATGGATTCTCAATGCAATGCTCGGTTCGATTATTTTTAGTGATTTAGCGGCTTCCATGGTTAAATAGGTTAGGTCGTTCGTCATATCCTTACCAGTTTCATCCGTTCCGCCGATGGTCACCGCCTGTAGAGACGCAACACCACCATATACGGAACTTACAGTTGGGGAATATACCAGTCCGAGTTCGTTGAGTTTGATCCAAAGTAATTGTAGAATTCCCAACGTCTCATCTTTGGTGATTCGGCCTTCTTTCAAATCTTTTTCATAATAAGGGCCAAAGATCTTATCGATTCGGACACCAATCCCTAGTGTAGAATATTCCAGATAACGCACCAAATGAATAAAGTAGAAAAACTGGATAGCTTCGATAAATGTCCTAGGTGGATTGGCTGGAACCCATTGACAGGTCAGGGCAACTTCTTCAAGAATTCTTTTGCGTTGGGCATTTTCTTGATGGGAGGCGGATGATTTGGCTAAAGTAGCATAACGATTTGCAAATTTGATCACTGCTTTCAGGGTTATTATTGCTGCTTGTAGAAAATTTTTCTGTTCTACATAATTGCTTGGAATCTCTTGATCCAATTCGATTATTTTGTCTTTGATTTCTAAAATTAATCCGTTTAATCCCAACTTGAATAATTTTCCGTAATTCGGAATTCCCAACTCGGAGAGCTGAGTCCAAAGAAATGTTCCCTCATATGTCCAATATTTTTTTAAATGCTCAGGTATTATTGCCTTATGGCGATCGCTTATTGATCTGCCCTTCCAATATGCGCAAAGTTCATCAAGTTTCTTTCTACCCTCGTCGTCAAGCAATGTTTTACCAGCTTCACTGTTGGCCAACCGTTGTGGTGATTTCCAGTTCTGCTCGATAGGATGAAAAATTCCGTTAGGATCTGCTGTCTGATAACCGACAATCCTTTCATAATCGCGAATAAAGATGTCCATATTGTTCAGAATGTTGGCCAGGGCTTTGGCGCGTCGTAGAACCATCGGCTGTCCTTCGGTTTCCTTGTATGATTCCGTCATCAATCTTGATCTCTGCAAATCCAAACGAATCTCTGGTCGAAACATGCCTCGTTTGGAATCATCATCGGTATAACCCCGTTTTATATTACGGATGGCACGGCTAACCACTTTTTTCCGAAGTTCTTCGGGTGTTAAATAATGTATCTGCATGAGACTTCTCCTTTTTAATAATATATATAATTCATAATCATTATATGATTTTAATTTTTTATGTTTTATTTTGAAAAATTATAGTTTTAACGATTTTTTGTAAAATTCTGAAATAATTGTCTGATATATGCTAGATAAAACTATTTTAAATGATTGAGGATTTCGGATATTTGGAGGGATTCCTAAATTTTCTAAGGTCTCAATTAATTTACCTGGTTTTCTAAATTTAAATCCTAAATCATTAAAATTAAATGAAGATCCTAAGGTTAAATTACTTGAAGATATTTCTTGAACTTCAATTTTAGGAATATTAAATGAAAACCCTACTCTTTCATTTTTTTTAATAGGAGATGATAATAGCTCTGAAATTGAATCATTAACAAGATGCTGTGACAAACTTAATTCTTTTAAGATTTCATTTTTAGATTTTCCTTTTAATTTTAACAAAATAAAAGGGTCATAGTCAAGAACTTTAGATATGTATAAAATCACAGAAGCAATGTGTTTACAAGGAATTTCTTTGTCAGGGCAAGAACATTCTGCATCTAATCCTCTTGAAACATCGGGAAATAACGAATATTCGTTTTTTTTGAAGATGTTAATAATATCTTCAGGTAATTTTCCCTCCAAAAGTGAAATTAAATTTGAAGATTTATTAGCAAGTTCATCTATTATTATTTTCCATTTATCCTCAGATATTATTTCAAAATTAATTTTCACGCGATATGGTGTTGGAGCAGTTCCTTGAACTGTTGAAAAAATTTGTCCTTTATTAATTCGTAGATTTTCAATTCTTTTATCATCTTTTGCATATTCAATTCCACGCTGCATTCTAAATGGCCTTCCAAACATTAATATTGAACTTATCCATTGTTTACCCCATGAAGTTTTAGCAAAATTAATTAAATCATTTTTTATTTGTTGGACTTCCTGATGAGTACGTCTTTTGTCGTATTCACTTTTACGAACTCTTTGAGGCCCCTTTTTTTTAATTCTCCGTCTATAATTATCATTGTCCATAATTATTTAGCACCTTAATAATCTAATGTGAATAAATCTTTAATTTTTTCAATATCCAGGTCTGAGATCCATGATTCTCCGGAGGATGAAACGATTTTATCAGCTAGATCTCTTTTTTCTTCTAGTAAGGTATCAATTTTTTCTTCTATTGTTCCTTTTGTTATAAATTTATAAACATTAACAGGAGATTTCTGTCCAATACGATATGCTCGATCTGTCGCCTGATCTTCAACTGCTGGATTCCACCAGCGATCATAATGAAACACTGTAGTAGCTTGTGTTAAATTTAAGCCTGTTCCACCAGCTTTCAAAGATAGAATCATAACTGGAGCACTATCAATCTTGCTCGATTGAAAATCATCCACAAGTTCACTTCTTTTTTTTTCTGGAACTCCTCCATGAAAATATAAAATGTCAAAATCATACTTTTTTTTAAAAATCTCATAAATAATGTCCCCCATCTGCTTGAATTGAGTAAAAATCAAAGCTTTTTCTCTATTTGTAACTACCTCATCAACCATCTCAATAAGTCTCTCCAATTTATAAGATTCATCTATAAAATCTTTTATTTTTATGCCATTATTAAAGGGTGGAATTGTTTTTTTAAGATATTGGTATGGATGATTGCAAATTTGTTTTAATTTAACTAATAAAGTAAGAACATTCATTTTATCTGAAATTAAACTTTCTAAGTCTTTTAGAGTTTCTTCAATAACTTCCCTATACATTTTTGCCTGGATTTCACTAAGCTCCACATAAATTTTCATTTCATTTTTTTCCGGTAAATCTTTTATAACAGATTTATCAGTTTTTAATCGACGTAATAGAAAAGGAAAAATCAGTTTTCTGAGTTTTTCAATAGAGTCTTGATCTTGATATCTTTCAATAGGAATGATAAAATTTTCTTGGAATTCTGTTCTATTTCCTAATAAACCCGGATTTAAAAATTCAAACAAAGTCCATAACTCCATTAATCGATTCTCTATTGGAGTACCACTCAAACCAATTTTATAATTCCCCTGCAATTTATATACTGCTTTTGTCTGTTTCGAATTATAGTTCTTAATATTTTGAATCTCATCCACAATAATTCCATTAAAACTAATTGTCTCTAAAAATTCAATATCATTTCTAAGAGTCCCATAAGTTGTTAAAAAAATTCTATGGGGTACTAAAAACTCGGGGATGTTGGATGCATCCTTATAACGATCGGGTCCATGATGAATTAAAATTTCTAAATCTGGCGCAAATTTTTTTATTTCACGAGACCAATTAAATAAAACTGATGTAGGACATATAATTAAAATACTACCGGGCTCATCGGGATAATTTTCTTTAAGATGCAATAAAAAAGCAATAACTTGAATTGTTTTTCCTAGCCCCATGTCGTCGGCTAAACAAAGACCAAAATTAAACATACACATGTTCCCCATCCAAGTAAGGGCTTTTAGTTGATAGGGTCTTAATATCCCGTTAAATGATTTAGGACAAGGTATTGTTTTAAAATGCTCAATTGTTCTAATTCTCTCAATGAGTTCCTTTAAATCCCCTTCTACAACAACTTCGTAACTAGTCCCATTTTCTTCAAGTTGAATATTGCCTGTTAATCCTAATTTTAATGCTTCCATGTAATTTTTTGTTCCGGTATCCATACTTTTTTCAAATACGCTATGTAATTCATTTATATCATGCTGGTCAATCAATATCCATTCTCCATGCCAATTTATCAATGGTTCATTAGTTCTAATTAAATTTTTAAATTCAGTCTCTGTAAGTGTTTGACCTTGAAGTTCTGCTTCCCATTTATATTCTAACATAGTATTTATATCAAATATAGAGGGTAATTTAGCGGTATCACTTTTAAGCTTTGTTTTTCCTTTAGAACGTATAATCAATCTAGCAGATAAGCGCTGTCTTCCTCCTTTCGTAAACACATCAGGTAATATGATGTTAAAACCGCTTTGTATTAAAAGATCTTTAGGATATTTTAAAAATTCTATAACTTCTGAAGAAGAGAGCATTATTTGATATGGTGCTTTTGATTCTAAAGCTCGTTTAATTGGTGGAAATAATTTAGATGCAGTACTCAATGCCCTTAGAGGTATTTCAATTAGTTCCTCACCACTTCCTAAATATAGCATTACTTCTTTCTTTTGTTTGAACTTTCCACTCCAAAAGTTTTTTAAGGATACTAGACCAATCTCTTGAAAATGAAGAAGAAATTTCAGTGGCCACGCCTGATCTGGTTTTTCTGGATAGTCTAGCTCGAGTACAAAAGAAACTCCCTGTTTATAAGATAATCCTTGGGTAATTTGAACCCAATTTTTTATAATTTTAGGCAAAATTGTCTCATGAAAACGTGTGATTGGAAAACTAGGATCTTTATCTATTAAAGATTTAAGAAATTTAAAATCCCAAGGTAGATCATAGTCAGGATCTGTTTGTTTTTTAAATTCATTACTATAAAACTGTTGAAAAGTTTGGAAATTACTTTTATTTAAGGTAAATCTAATGAGAAAATCCCCAATTCGATCTAAATAATTAGAAAAGAAATACGATGGATGCCATAATCCATCACTTTTGTATGAATTACTTTTTTTATCAAGTAAAAAATTAATCGGCAAATTATACGCCATCCAAGAAGATTTTTTTACAATTATATTAAAACGATCATTATCTTCTTGAGTTTTTAACAGCAATCGCCATTTTCCTAGGAATTTCTGCTCAGTGAATGGTTTCAAAATAGGGACGAACGAACCTCGAGTAAGAATTTCAAAAATCAGTTTTGTTAAAAATGCATATGTTTTAACAGAATCGCTATAACCTCTGTCAAAATCTTCCACGATATTTAATCGATATAATAATTTTATGGTAGGGGGAATAGGGATAATTTTCCCTAAAACGGATTTGATTTTAAAGAACTTTTCATTTGAAGGAAAAGCAAGATTAATCTTAGATGTTCTTAGTTTATTAACAGGAATAGTTGGAAAAACATAGTTAATTTGTTTAACAAGTTCTTCTTCAGAACCGTTTGTAGAAGTCCATACTAAAAAAAAATGCCCATCTTTGGGAAGGAGTTTTTCATTATCAATTAGTTTAAATTCACTTAGTGGCTCATTCCAATATTCAGAGGGGATATAACACAATTTAAGCGTTGGTTTCATGATTTTTCTTCAATTATAAATTCAAAATAAAATTATTAAATATTATTATCATTATGGTTTTAGAATAGTTCCTTAAATAGCGTTAAAGTCCGTGAAATTCGATCATCTAATCGTAATCATAATTTTAAGATTAATAATTATTTTTTCTTATTACGTTTTTCTTATTTCTTTTTCTCTCTTTTTGATTCTTTTCTTCCTTTCCTTATCCCTTTCTTTTCGTGCTTTTTTAGCTCTCTTCTCGGTTTTTCTTTCCCACTTTATTCTACCGTATTGTAATATCCCGGCTAATCCCATTATTGCCATTAGAGGTAGGTATAAGAAAAAGACCGCGATATTTTTTAATAATACTGCATTAACTCCCGCTATTTTATTATCGGCTAGATAAAATTCTCCGAATTCATAAGCAACTTTGCATAAGATCAAAAAAATCAAGATCCCATCGGGTTTGATGGGTTTAAATATTTTCAGATCTAATATTATCTCTGCTTTGCTTCCAATCAGACAACTGATGGTGTATAAAATTAGGAATACATCAAATATAAAAAGTATGGCATAGGTAATTGGATTATCTAAGATTGGACTTACGTTCGATACTTCACCACCTAAAAAAGCATTTACCATCAAGACAGATCCGTACAGAGCGGAAAATATAAAGAAGAGTCCTAACCATGCGTTAAACGGATGATTTTTTTGCAATAGTAAAGCAAAAAATGAAATTACTATTAACCCAATTATGATTCCAATAATTATTAAAGGAATAAATGCAACAAATTCATTAATTCTGAAAGTATAACCCCCGATTCTTAAAAGAGCATTCAATTTTGTTGTACCTATTGATACTGCTCCAATAAATAGGATTAGCGCAATTGCAGCAGCCGTTCCCACTAAAAAAATAATCCATCGCCAAATAAAAGCGATGGGCTTTGGAGCTTTATAGAACGCCTCGTCAAGTGAAATACCATAACGATATATGTAATACATCGCAAAGATTGAAGTAATAAATATATAGAAGATAAACGAAACAAAAAAAGTAATTACTCCTATAAGAAATAATATTTCAGTTCCTAAAAATAAAAATATAATCCCTATTATAATCAATAAAACTATTCCTTTTAGCACGGTGCTGCGAGTTAATTTTTTAATATCTGCCTGTAAAAAGAAAGCAATTAAGAATAAAACAATACATATAATTAATAAAGGTAAATATATGACAATTCCATTAAAAATAAAACCTAAGATTTGAAATTCAATATTAAATTGAAGAAAGGTATAACCTATTAATAGCCAGATTATAAGAACTAAAAATAAGAGATTCTCTTTTTCCAAAAGCTTTTTTAAATCTATAAATGCCATAAAAAATCTTAAGATTAAATTTTATAAAAAGTTTATAATAGAACAGTAATAGATTTTTTTGTCTAAAAGATTAAATCACTCCTTTTGTTGAGGGAATTTCATCAGTAGTCATTTTTATTGCACTTTTTATTGCCCTAACAAGCTTTAAAAGCAACTTTGCCCTTTTGATGTTGGTCTGATTCTTTTATGACCTTGATTAAACCAGTACTTGCGTAAAAAAATATGCTTTGAATGCACTCGATCAATCCTTATGGGTACTCCCCATCCAAAAACTGAATCCCATCCTCAATCCTATTAATCTTAATGTCTGCTTGTTAGTTTAGATCTAACCCACGAAAGATGAGAGGTTATAGGCGTTTAAGTAATATTAATTTAGAAAAATGAATATATTTCAAATGAACAAAAAAAATAATTTCGTTCCAATACCTGCGGGAATTAGAAAGTTAATATAATATATTTATTATATATTAAGCCAACAACGCACTTTTGTTGAGATCTATGAAAAGGAACCTCCTAAACTGTTAAAAAAAAATTAAAAACGAAAATTAAGAAAAATATAGAAAATTCTAAACAATTCCACTGTCAATGAAATCTTTCGGGTCATTATAAACTTTTTAAAAATCGAATTTTACAAATTTAATAAAATAGAAAAAAATTTTGCAATATAAGTTGTATTTAGATTAGCTTAATCTTTCAAGAACTTGCTTTGATGATGATTTTTATTATTGAAAACTGTTTGCAAATAGTTTCTTTAAAAAATTTCAAGTAGAATTAAAAAAATATGTAGTATATTATGTCATGAAACGTCCATCGCTTTAAGAAATTACAAATCGTTTCACGCGAGTGTACTTTTAATAAAAAAAAAGTCAAAAAATATGTAGTAAAAAAAATTCACGATAATTTTAAAATATTACATTTTTCTTTAATTCTCTATGATCTAGCAATTTCATTACTCCAACTTTTAAAAAATTTGCGATTATAAATGCAGTAAGAGCGTATATCCATATAAAAATTGCAAATGCCCAACCGATTGGCATCATTAAGATTCCTTCCGCAGCAAAAATTGTAGCTACTATTTGAGTTGCTTCACACGCTATCAATAAAATTGGTGCTGGATAAGGTTTTTGCCAGAAATGTTTTTCACGTGCTCTAGTTAAATAGATAGTCATATGACCTGAAATAGCTAATTTTAAAAAGATTAAAGTTTGTAGAGTTCCCATATCTAAATTAAATACAAGTATACCTAATATAAGTATAAAGAAACTTGCAGCAACACCAAAAATACCTAATACTGTTGCAGTTATAAGAAGTGGCTTCATCTTCCATTGATCTGGTTTTTGTGAATATTCTGCATTATCGAAAGCTATTGTCATTATTGGTAAATCATTCAATAACGCTAATATAACAATCATAATAGCTGTTATTGGATAAATATCAAAAATTAATATCGCTAATACTAAAAATATTAACACTCTTATTGTTTCTGCGATACGATATGTAGCATAGCTTTTCATACGTTCAAAAACATTCCGGCTTTCCTCCGTTGCTCCAATTATAATTGAAAGTCCTGGTTCTGTTAGGACTATATCAGCAGCAGATTTTGCAGCATCAGTTGCATTAGAAACTGCAATTCCAACGTCAGCTTTTTTTAGAGCAGGAGTGTCATTGACGCCATCGCCAGTCATACCGACAAAATAACCCATCTTCTGAAGATTCTCTACAATTTCAAATTTATGCTCTGGATAAACTTCTGCAAATCCGTTTGCTTCTGCTGCTAATATCTCTGCTCCATTTTCTTTTTTTTCTAAAAGAGTAGATGCTGAAATAATATTTGTTCCCATTCCTAAATTGAATGCCATTTGTTTTGCGATAGCAATGTGATCTCCTGTAAGCATTTTAACATCAATACCCATAGACCCTGCTATCTTAATTGTTTCGGCAGAGTCTTCACGTGGAGGATCAAATAAAGCTACAATCCCAACATAATGCCATATTCCATTTTCTTCTGATTTTGCTACACCTAAAGCACGATATCCCTGTGAAGCGAACTTATTACTGTATTGGTCAATTACAGGAAGAATTTCTTCTTTATTATCTACCATCGATAAAATCATTTGAATAGCACCTTTGGCTACTCCTATTGTTTTTCCTTCTAGTTCTACAAATGCTTCTATACGTTTAATAATAGGATCATAGGGTTTAAACATTAAATTTTTACAAGATTCTGGAAATTTTCCGCATAATTCCCTAAATTTATTAAAGAAAGCATTATCAATAGGATCATTATCTTCTTCTTTAGATGCTAAAATCCCATATAAAAGTACATCATTTATCGTATAATTTTCCAATGGGATTATTTCGCCAATAGTAATTTCATTCTTAGTAAGTGTTCCTGTTTTATCTGAACATAACATATTCATACTAGCTAATTCTTCAATTGCAACCAAATTTTTTACAATAGCTTTTTTTTTAGCAAGTTTTGCTGCTCCAACTGCCATTGATACCATTAATACTGCAGGCAATGCTACCGGAATTGCAGCAATTGTTAAAACTAAAGCAAATTTTAAGAGTTCCAAAAAAGCCTCATGGCGTAATATACCTACAATAAACATGATTGTTACTAAAAATATCGTTATCCCAATCAAATAATTTCCGATCTTAATAACTGCTTTTTGAAAATGGCTTTTGGTTTTGCTATTGGAAACTAATGATGTTGTCTTACCAAAAAATGTATTTAAACCTGTACCAATGACAATACCTTTCATATCTCCTTTTTGTACAATTGCACCCTCATATGCTATGTCAAAAATACCCTTATCTACAGGAAGTGATTCACCCGTTAATACTGATTCATCTATAGAGAGATATTCACCTTCAAATAGTTTGATATCTGCGGGAATAATCTCTCCAATACGTACCCGAACTATATCACCAGGTACAAGTTCCCTTGATAATATTTTACACCATTCATTATCCCTTAAAACTCGAGCTTTTAATGCTAAATTTTCTTTTAATAATTCTATTACATTATCAGCTTTGTTCTCTTCCCAAAATCTTACTATTGCATTTATTAATAACATCGTGATGATTACAAAGAAATCTTCCCAATGTTGGATAATAATAGACAATACAGCTGCGATTTCAATCATCCAAGGAATAGGACCCCAAAAATTGCTTAAGAATTTGACTATTGAACTTGTTTTTGTTTCGGGAATCTCATTAGGACCATATATATCAAGACGTTCTTTAGCTTCATAAGATGATAACCCAGTTTCATTTGTATGTAATTTATAAAGAATTTCATTAACATCCTTGTTCATCGCCTCTTCTGGAGTTAATATTTGTTCAATCATTTATTATTCACTTTTGTTTAATTTTTTTTAAAAAATTTGCATTATTATTTTAATAAGGAAGCATCAAATAAAATCTTTTCCCCAAATTCTTGAATGCTCGCAGAGAATTCTCTTATTTGAATCCTTTGCTATTTTTCTGATATTTATATCTACTCCAAAGAAAAAGTCCTTTGCTTTCAGGGTAATCCCCGTTTTCCTCCCGTTTTTGAGGAACCTATTATATAATTTTTGATACCCTAATGCGTCGCTTTACGGAATTAATTTTTTCTAAATTATTAAAAAAAAAACTTACATAATTAATTCTAGTATGGAAGCATCAAATAAAAAATTTCTCCTAAATCCTTGATTACTCGTGTAACATTCCACTATTTCGGGAACCTGATATTTTATTGACACTTTTATTTATTTTAAAGAAAAAGTCCTTTGCTTTTAGGGTAACCCCCATTTTCCTCCCGTTTTTGAGGAGTTTTCCAGATAATTTTTGATACCCTAATGCGTCGCTTTACGGAATTAATTTTTTCTAAATTATTAAAAAAAAAACTTACATAATTAATTCTAGTATGGAAGCATCAAATAAAAAATTTCTCCTAAATCCTTGATTACTCGTGTAACATTCCACTATTTCGGGAACCTGATATTTTATTGACACTTTTATTTATTTTAAAGAAAAAGTCCTTTGCTTTTAGGGTAACCCCCATTTTCCTCCCGTTTTTGAGGAGTTTTCCAGATAATTTTTGATACCCTAATGCGTCGCTTTACGAAATTATTTTTTTCTAAATTATTAAAAAAAAATTTACATAATTAATTTTTATATGGAAGCATCAAATAAAATCTTTTTCCCAGATCTTTGAATACCTATAAAATTTTTTCTTTTTTGGGAAGATTGATATCTTGAATTCCATTATTAAACGGGTGAGAAAAAAATAGAGCTTTAAAAATCGACAAACTCTAAAAGGGATATTAAAAGTTTGGGGATTGGAATCAATAAGATATCCAAACGAAAAAAAATTTGAAAGAACTTAAAATTGTTGGTTCTAATGATCCAACAATTAAATATTCAATGAGCTGCTTATCATGAAGAAAAAGAGTATATTCTTGAATTCAACGATTCTTAGGATTTTTAGATATCCAAAATGAATAAATCTAAAGAAATTATAAATCATTAGTTGTCATCTTGATTCTATAATATAGCTTTTTAAATCTACAAGTGCTATAAAAAATTTTAAGCGAAAAATTTAGAAAAGCTTTATAAAACGAGAATTATAGATTTTTTTGTTTAATAGTTTAAAGCACTCCTTTCGTTGAGGGAATTTCATCAGAACTTATTTTTATTGCTCCTTTTATTGCCCAAGCAAGTGCTTTAAAAGCAGATTCGACCTTATGATGTTGGTCCTCTCCATAAAGGACATATAAATGCAAGTTCATTTTAGCATTCTCTGCAAAGGAATTAAAAAAATGTTTAATGTCTTCAACTGCAACATCTTCTATATTACATTCTTCGTTTAAATTTAGTTGCATAACTAAAGCTTTACGTCCACAGAAATCTATTACACATCTTGCCAATGAATCATCCATTGGGATAAAAGCATTTCCATATCTATTAATACCTTTTTTATCTCCTAATGCAATGAGAAAACATTCACCAAGTAGAATTCCAATATCTTCAATTATATGATGCGTTAGATCTCCTATAGCTTTTACTTTTAAATCAATTCCAGAGTGCTTCGCTAATAGGTTTAACATATGATCAAAAAACTTAAATCCGGTTTCAATTTCATATTTCCCAGTACCATCTAAATTTAATTCAATCGTTATATTCGTTTCAGTTGTTTTTCTGGCCTTTTTCACAACCCGTTTCATTTGTTTCACATCGATAAAAACTGTTGTTTTAATCTATAAGAGATTAAATGAAACATTTAATTTACATTTTAATATTGATAATTTCATATTTTAAAATTTTATATTATATACAATATATTTAATTCCTAACTTTTAAGTATACTTGAGATATGTTCTCTGTTTTTTTTATTAATATTATAAATTTGAAAAATTAATGAATCAACTTCATGTTGAATATTCATATCATAAGTAGTAAGTAAAATTTGCACTTTATCAGTAATCTCTTTCGCAATTTCTCTTTCTTCCTTAGTTTCAGGAATTTTTATTGGCAATTGTTTAATTTTTTCAATTAAAATTCGAGGAAAAAGTTTTTTATAAGATCCAAAGGATTTGAAAAAGTAATATGATAATAGTTGAGAATTAATAATACCAAGCAGATAATAATGATTGAACTCTTCTAATGGAGAATGTACAATTTTTAGATTATAAAATGATTGAGAATTAATTGAGAAATCTTGGTCATAAACAGCGCATATCATACTATTTTGGCTTAGCTGCCTAATCACAATTCGATCATAATAGATATCCAAATTCTTATAGTTAATCCCCTTCTTGCTAATGTCAATAAATTTATTTTCTTTTATTTGATATCTATTAATCGAGAATAAGAATTTTTTATAATTACCATCTTTATCCTTAGGGATTTCTGAGTAAATGATTTTTTCCTTATTTGCTAGTTTTAAATCAGATTTACATTCAGGACAAAGAAAAAATTTTTTAGGAACTGGGAAATAGGTTTGGCACTCTTCACAGTAGACTATTTCTCCAGTTTTCGCTAATTCGGCTCCTCTACTTAAGCCAATCTTAAAACCTTTAAATTTGCTTAAATCTTTCAATTTTGGAAAATTTTCATTTAAATATTCAAGTATGGGAATATCTGCTTCATTTAAATAAACTAAGAATTTGAAATTCCATTTTTTTATTGTTTTCTGTGGAATTTGTTTTTCTTGTTGATTTAATAATCTGATTTTAACAAGATTTTTTTCTCTTTTGGATAAATCATATTCTTTTTCAAGAGATAAAATAATGTTTGAGACTACAGGAACATTGAACTTTGGTCCTGTGTGGTATATTTCATTGATTTTTGTAGTATTGAAGATATATTCTCGAATGATTGAACGATAGGACAAGGCTAATAGAGAATCGGGGACGATATAACCTAGTTTTCCTCCATTTTTTAGAAAATTTATTCCTAATTCTAAGAAAATTTGATAATAATCGTATTGGCCCTTATTAGTTTTCAAATTCCTTGCCTCGATTAGTTTCCTTTGCTCAATTGGGATATCTCTAATAAATAAATAGGGGGGATTACCAACTATAAAATCGTAATGCTCATAATCTTTTAAATCCATAGAGTCAATATTTCTAATATTGAATTTAGGTAAAATATAATTCTCATTGAATTTTTTGATAATTTCTAATAATTCAAATAGTACATAATGAATGTTAAGCTGACATAAAATACATGCAATTGGATTGATATCAATCCCATAAATCTTTTCTTTAATATTTAAAACAACATTATTTGCCTCTTTTGGTGCCAAATTAGAAAGATCTTCATAATTTAATAGCCTCATATGGCGATAAACTAGTCTTTTAATTGCCTGGATGATAAAACTTCCAGAACCGCAACTTAAGTCAATGAGCTTTTTATTTTCAATACCATAAACGTTTTTATATCCTATAGTATCTAAAATGTAATTTACAACCGAAGGTGGAGTATAAAATTCACCTAAGATTTTTTTCTCTTTATGACTTAGATTTCTTTGATAGATACTTCCAAAAATATCAAGACCAGAATCATAATTGATCTTACTCTTTTTAAATAAATATTCTAAGATTTTATTTAGAAATTTTATTTCGCTATTCTCTTTTAGACTAAGACTATATAATTCAATTGTATTCTCAATAATATTTTCCTCTTTCAAGTATTCTAAAAAATTAACCATCTTAGTTTTATTTAATTCTGATAATTTATTTCTTTTTTATTATTTGTATTTTAATATGGAGTAATTAATTTTGCTAACTGCGAATTAATAATATCTATAGAAATTATAATAAAAGACCTAAATTCCTGTGAAAATCGAAAGCTTCCCGATAAAATATGCTTCAATCCAATCGTGATTATTCATATAAAATTTTAATCATTAGAAGGCATTCCAATCCAATTTACCTACTAAACATAACATTAAGTTAAAAACGTAGATATATTGGATCAAACACCAATTTTAGATATAAAACCATATATAAGCGAATATGATTGCAAAAAATCGTTTAAGCATGGTTGGATAGAGGGAAAAATTAGAGAAATGACAAGTTAATCCTTTTTTTTCAAAAAAAATAATTTTAAATTATAAAAACATATATGATTCTAGTTATGAAAAAAGAAATCACTTTGTTTTAAATTTTAAAGGATTGATAAATATGATTGCCGATTGCTTGCTTACAATAATAT
>JBHLNT010000084.1:0-16830 GCA_048941265.1 Promethearchaeota archaeon | reverse complement strand
TGTTTACCTGATGGAAACGTCCATATTTTAACTGTATGATCCGAAGACCCAGAAACAATATATTTTCCATCTGGGGTGAACACAATCGCATTTACAGCACTATCATGTGCTTTAAATTTATGGATCTGATTTCCATTTGAAATCTCCCAAATAACTATATTTCCATCAAACGCCCCACTTACTAAATATTTAGCATTAGGGCTAAAAGAAAGAGTTTTTATAAGACTATCATGACCTTTCAACCGTTGAATTAAAAACTCATCGTCTATTTTTTCCACCCTCGAGAGTAAATATTTTCTATTTTCATTTAATTTTTTTTTATAAAAGAAAATTTACTAAATTTTACATTAATATAATCTCATATGTTAAATATAATCTATTTATTCTTTCATAATTATCTAATTAATATAGATTTGAATTTAACAAAATTTGACGGTTATTTCACGATTTTTTAGTTTTCTATGGGGAAAAATCATACCTCTCAGCTTAAAAAGTAATCAAATTTAAGATTGCTAATAATCATTATTTTGACAAAAAAATATAAATAAAATAATATTAATTTTTTCATAGTAAGATTTGAGAATCCTATAGCACACTCTAAATTGAAATTGAAATGAATGATTTATAATAAAAGCAATAAATAAAAAGATCTTATAGAAAAATTTGTTCTGTTAAATGTTTAATAAATAATAATTTTAATCAACCTTCACCATTAGACAAATAACCATGACGTTAGATTCTTTTATAAATACTAAAAAACCTATACCAGAGTTCAAGATTGGACAAGTTGTTAAAGCACGTAATAGATTTTGGAGAATTGAACGAATAATAAATCAAAAATCTGAATTTGATAAATATTCGGAAATTAACCTTTTAGAAGTCTCAACAATAGATGGAGTTCCTAATAGATGTTGTCTACTCCATAGTAGTATAAAAATGACTGATGGCAAGAAGGAAATAAAAAAACTGGAAGAAATTAAACTCGCCAAAATTCCACGACCAGATGTTAATAAACTTGGAAATCCTGATTTTCAGAAAATTCTAATTCAAGCTATGCGATTTGATTTAATATTCGGGACTTCAAGCTTTATTAGTTTAGCAAATAGTCGTGTAATTCCTGTGTCATATCAAATGGTACCTGTTTTAATGGCAATGGCTCAAGAAAAAGTTAGGTTGCTCATAGCCGATGATGTTGGATTAGGTAAAACAATCGAAGCAGGGTTAATTATTCAAGAATTACTAGGACGGAGGAAGATAAACCGTGTTCTATACGTCGTTCCAGCAAGTTTGCGTGAGCAATGGCAATTAATAATGCAAAGATTCTTTGGATTAGACGTACGGATAATTTCTAATAGATCTCTTGGAAATTTGCAAAAAGAATTACTTGTTGGTGGTGATCCTTGGGGATATTTCAATTTCCTAATTGTTTCTCAGGATTATTTAAGCAGACAAGAAATGCTTGAGCGTGCTACACAGTTTAATTTTGATATGGTAGTTATTGATGAAGCTCATAATGTAGCAAAACCACGCTATATGATGCAACCAAAAGGACAAAAAAAAAGCAAACGACTTTATGGAATGGCTGAAAGGGTTGCTGATAAATATCCCCATATCCTTTTATTAACCGCAACACCTCACAATGGGTATCATGAGAGTTTTGCAAGTTTAATACATTTACTTAATCCTAGTTTAGTAGATGAAAGAAATTCCTATAAGATTGATAAAGCTTTAGCAACTCGTTTTATATGTCAGAGAAAGAAGGAAGATGTTAAAGCCTGGATGGGTGAGAGTGAAATGAAAATATTATTCCCAAATGTGCATCGAAAAGAAGTCTTTATTCCCCCCATTCCAGAGTTTAAGGAGATTATATCAAAGATTGACGAGTACGCTGCAATGATTTTTGAGACTGCTAAAGTTGATAAAAAAGGAGTCCGTTATATTAAATACTGGGCAATTCTTCATATGTATCGGAGATATATAAGTTGCCCATATTCATTAATTAAAACTATTCAAAATAAATTAAAGGATGATACGTCAAGTGAAACGGAAATACAAGATGTTAATAAATTACCTGAAGAAGAAATTCAAGAACAATTAGAAAGAACTCGTCAAAATGTCACTGATATTAGTAATGATGACTCTTATGAAGAGCATGAGATAGATAGAAACAATGATACTGAACCTGGACGTAAAAAGTTATCTCCTAAAATTGTTAATAAATTGCTTGAAATTGAAAATTCTGCTAAAAATTTAATTGGTTATTCTAATGATGTGAAACTTAATCACTTTTATAATAATGTACTTCAAGACTTAATTGAAGTAGGAAATAAAATAATTATATTTACAAGATACATAGACACTGCAGATTATTTAGCTGATGAGTTGAAAAAATTAGCAAATGAAAAATCTTTACTGAAAGGATTTGAAATTGTGGAAATTGTAGGTACAGATGCAATTCATATTAGAGCTGAAAAATACGATAAATTTCTCGCTTTAAATAAAGGAATTATGGTCTCTACAGATTGCATGAGTGAAGGAATTGACCTTCAGTACTCTTCCAATATTGTGGTAAATTATGAGCTTACTTGGAATCCAAATCGTCTTGAGCAAAGAAACGGTAGAGTGGACAGATTTGGTCAACCTAAAAAAGATGTATACATACGCACTTTAATCATGAAAGAATCCCTTGAAATTGCAATCCTTGATTTATTATACAAAAAAATTCAGAGTATTGGAGCAGACGTGGGTTATGAACCTAAATATTTTGGTAATTTAGATTTAATCGGTGATGTTGTTGATGATTATTTTAAGAAGACAAACACTATTAGATTTGGTAAAAGAGAACCTGAAGTGGAATATATAAGCCTTGATTATTTTATAGGTCAAGATTCTGAGAGTGAAATGAAAAAATTGCTAAAGGCTCATATAAATCCAAATTTTGAACATATTCTCAGTGAAGATTCATTTTATGGTCAAACAACAGTTGATTTTAGCGATGTCCAAGAAAGAATGAAAGAGATGCAAGAATCCATAGGAGATATTATGATTCTCCTTGGTTTTCTCCAGAAAGCTCTACCATTCTTTAATTCATCAATTGAGGTTGTTAATGCAAAAGGATACCCTCCTGATAAAGTATATAAAATTATTTTATCCAAAGAGATCCAAGAATTAATAATTACCAGTGAAAAAAGCAAAGAGGAATACTACATTACTATTGATCCAATTTTTGGAGCTAAAAATACCGAGATAGAAACATTGAGTCTAAAATCACCTGTTATTTATGGTGTCATTAATTTAGTAAAGGAACAAGGATTTATTTCCGAGGATAAGGATTTTTATGGGAGAACTGCTGCTGCTTCTACCAGTCTAATCAATGAAGTGTCTGCAATTATCTATTATAAAATACGCTATTTAGTAAAAACAAGAGAAACTTCAATGATGGAAGAACTTCATCCAATTGGAATCAAAATTTTTGATGAGTCAATAGATAATGGAGGTAATCCTTTAGTCGAGCAGAAAACTACTAAAACCCTTTGGAATAAATTTATTAGCGGGCAAACCTCAAATTATCCTGGTCTTGATAAAACCGTCCAGAATGATATGAATGACTTATTTACTCGCCCAGATTTTGAAAAGATAATTGAAAAAGCTGTAAATGATCGATTAGTAATAGTTAAAAACAATGCTAAAGGTTTAATGAAAAAATTAGAGAAGAAAAATTTAGCTGCAATCGAAGAATTAAGAGGAATGGATGATATTGAAATAATTTCTTATGATCCCATAAGTATAACAACATTTTATCCACCGAGATGATAATATGGCAAATTTGACACCATTACGGAATATCCACGTAAGTGGAGGATTATTTACAGAAAATCTTCTTTTAAAAATCCGTGATAAAAAAGATCAAATTTCAGAAGTTCAGTGGAACACTTTTGGAGAAAAATGGCAAGAAGAAAAAAAGCAATATTATGAAGTTTGGGATTGGGCTAAGCGTCTTTTTGGAGAGATAGCGGACAAATTGGAGTCTTGGCCTATTAAGGATCGATATGAAAAATGGATTAAACCTCTTCTTCAAAAAATAGGACATGAAAGTAAAACAAAAGAAGAAATTGATCTGAGTGATCTTTCTGAAGAGGAACAAGATAACATTTTAAATAAAATTCAGATTTCTCATCAATTTAAAAATCATGCTAAGATTGGACTCCATATTTGTGAAGATGATAATTTTGACGAAAGAAATGAAAAAAATTACCAAAAAAAATCGCAACACGACCATTTTCAACGTTATATCCTTTTAAATGAAGGAGTACGATGGGGTCTTTTAAGTAATGGAAAATATATAAGACTTCTTGGAGAATACTCTAATATCTATGCGAAAGGATATGTGCAATTTAATTTAGATTCAATATTTATCAATAGGGATGAAAGTGAGTTCTGGGTATTTTATGCGTTGATTCATTATTCAAGATTTATTGAAACTTTTGGCTTAAACCCAGATGGATGGATTGAAAAGCTTGAGAAAAAATGGGAGAAAACTTCAGAAAAATTAAGTAAAGATGGTGCTAAAATTGAGATTAATTTGATTTCTAAAGATATTTTAGGTGTGTGTAAGAAAGTTCTGATTGATTTCATTGAGAAGGCAGATAAAAATGGAGTTATGGCTATAAATTCATCTGATTCTGAGACATTTATGAAAAATATCAATGAACATAGTTTAGATTTAGGAGAAATAGGTCGCGACTTTTATTTAAAAGAATTAAATTCTATCATATCAGATATTAATGAAAATTTAAGTATAATACAGAGACTCCAAAAAAAGAGTCAAGAAGAAGGAATTGAAGCTGGCAAAAAGTTAAGAG
This sequence comes from Promethearchaeota archaeon, assembly GCA_048941265.1. GTDB lineage: Archaea > Asgardarchaeota > Lokiarchaeia > Sigyniarchaeales > SOKP01 > LW40-45. Next base: position 11,968 of record JBHLNT010000084.1, on the reverse strand, counting down.
AAAATGTTAAAAAGGCTTTAAAATTAATGGGGGAGGGCTTAATTAATTCAAGCAAATCTTTCACCGAGGATATTTTAAAAGGTAAAATTGAGATTAGAGATTTTTATCAGGAATTATTACGAATCACTTACAGAATTATTTTTATTTTATATGCAGAGGCTAAAGATTTACTTCCCGGTGTAGCTACGATTTATTATAATGATCTAGGGCTAACTTATCTTCGTAAAAAAGCACAGCGAGCCATTCGGGATGACCAAAATACTGATCTTTGGTATCGTTTATTATTATTATTTAAGTATCTTAATATTGGAGAATCTTCTTTGGGAATTAATGCTTTTAGTGGTGAGCTCTTTAATCCTGAAAAAATTCCTTTGGTTTTAAATGAGAATTATAATTTATCCCTAAATAATAGTTATATATTAAAAATTATTCGAGAACTTACAATTGTAGACTTAGGTATTGGATTACAATCAATTGATTATACCCAAATAGGAGAGGAAGAAATTGGAAGTATTTATGAGGCACTTTTAGATTTTCAACCTAGATATATCAAGAAAGAATCTCATATATATAATTTTGTTTTGGAAGAAATTGATACCGAGCGTAAAGGAACCGGTACCTACTATACTCCCAAGGGATTAATTGACATCTTACTTAAAACAACTTTAAAACCCGTAATTGAAGATAAATTAAAGGGATTAAATACTAAAGGAGAAAAATTAGATGCTATATTAGACCTAAAGATATGTGATCCTGCATGTGGAGGTGGATCATTTTTATTAGCTTCGTTGGACTATTTGGGAAAAATTTATGCACAAATACAGTCTGAACAAGAATTTCCTGATGATCAAGTATTAAGAGAGTCCCGAAGAGTCATTCTTCAGCATTGCATTTATGGAGTAGATTTAAATCCTATGGCATTAGAATTAGCTAAAGTTTCTTTATGGTTAAAAGCAACTGTAGGTAAGAAACCTTTAACACTTTTAAATAATCATCTAAAAGAAGGAAATTCTCTTTTAGGATTAGCAAAAAAGCAAAAAATTGGAAAAATTCCTTTCGACGCATTTAATATCGTTAAAGGTAATCCTAAAACGGGAATTCCAGATGAAAATAAAAAATTTGTAGATGAAGCAATAAAACATTTTAAAAAACTATCAATTTCCGAAGCTAATTCTGGGTTAGCTTCTGTTCAAAAAACTCTAATTCCCTATAAAGATTCCGAAAATTATTCAAAAATAGCTACAGAGCTATTTTCTATGACAGAAGATAATTTGAAAGATTTGAAGGAAAAGATTAAATGTTATTCGGAATTGCATAAATCAAATTCATGGAAAAATCTTAATATTCAAGCTAATTTATGGACAAGCTCATTTTTTTGGAATTTTGGTGAGAATTATATAAAAGAAATACCTACTGATACTTTAATTTTTAGGATTAAACGAGGAAATTTAAAGAATTCTGAGAAAATAATATTAGAAGTTGAAAAATTAAGTAAAGTGTATCAATTCTTCAATTGGTATCTAGAATTTCCTGAAGTATTTCAAAAAGAAAATCCTGGTTTTGATTGTATTTTAATGAATCCACCCTGGGATGTCTTAGCCCTTAAAGAAATGGAATTTTTTTCTGGAAAGAGTCATGAGGTAACAAACACACAGAATCAAGCAAAACGACAATTGCAAATAAAGAAATTAAAAGAAACAAATCCTGAATTACATTCTGAATATATCAAGGAATATTATAAAATAAAAAAACAGCTAAATTTTTTTAAGAAAAGTGGATTTTACAGTCTATCTGCAAGTGGAACTCTGAATCTCTATCCTTTATTCATTGAGAGAGCAAAATCTTTAATCAATTCTCAAGGTAAAATTGGCTGTATAGCATTATCCACAATTTTAACTGGTAAAACTTTAAATAATTTATTTAGTGACCTAATTGAAAGTAATTCAATTGATAGTATATTTAGTTTTGTAAATGAAAGAAAAATTTTTCCAGATGTTGCTCATAACTTAGAATTCTGTTTATTAACAATAAATAATCAGAGAACCAGAGATGACCTAATATTAATGGCTTTTTTTATATGGGAAATCGATAAATTTTTGATTACTCTTGAAAATTATGAAAATAAGATAAATGAAGATGAATTTGTTAGAAGTATTAGAGAGGGTGGGACTATTTTGGAGTTAAAGAAAGAAGATTTTCACCATTTTAATCCAAATTCCAGAAGTGCTCCAGTTTTTAAGAGAAAAAAATACTTTTCACTTATAAAAAAAGCTTATGGCAGAGCTCCTATCCTAATTGGAAGAGATAAGGATGGAAAAGAAATAAAAAATCATTGGGGAATCATTATTAAACGATTTTTCCATCCATCTGATGATTCCAAGCTCTTTAAAACAGAAAAAGAACTAATAAAAAGCAATGGGAAAAGAGTATTTGATAAAAAATTAATGAAGAGTGTATATTTTATTGATAGCCTAGAAAAAAAAGAGATTTATTATCCCCTATATACTGGAGCTGCGATCTGGATATATGATTATAGATTCAATGAATTAGTTCCAAAATTAATGAAATCAAAAAAGCTTAAAGCTGATATAATACGTGTTCCAAATGTTAAAAAGAAAGATCCTTACTTCTCTCATAAGCCTATGTATTGGGTTAAGAAAATTGATGCAGAAAAGAAATTTCCACCTGAATGGAAAAAAGAATGGTATATAGGTTATCGAAAAGTATCAAATTCTACCAATCAACGAACATTTGTAATATCTGTTATTCCTAAAGTTCCAAGTATTGATAGTATACAAAATATATATTTTAATAGCTTTTCTCTTCAAATAATCTGTTTAATCGCTAATTTATCATCCTTACCTTTTGATTTTATTGTTAGAAATAAAACATCGGGTGTAGCTATAACTCAATTTATGGTTGAGCAGTTACCTGTATTTCCCCCAAAAGTGTATAACAAATTATTATTCAATGAGATTTATATTAGAGCTATTGAACTTATTTATTGTACTTATGAAATGAAAAATTTTTCTATAGATTTTAAATGTTCCATTGAAAAAGAACCTTTTAAATACGATTTGGAGAGGAGAGAATTATTGAAAGCGGAATTAGATGCAATTTTTGGATTAATGTATGGTTTTACATATACAGATTTTGAATATATTATTGATAATTTTTATGTCCTCAGAGATATTGAATTAAGGGAATATGGAGAATTTAAAACAAAAAGACTTGTTTTAAAAGCCTATAATAAATTTAATTCAGATCCAGAACTCGGACCATTATTTCGCCTTGAGGGTGTAGATTTAGACAAATTAAAAGGTGTATAGAAAATGAAAAATATATTTTTACAAATTAAGGAACTCCAAGAGCAATATAAATCATTTATCCGTTCATATCAAAAATTCCAAAATCCTGTCATTAAAGAATGGATAAATGATCAAATAGAATCGGGCACGTTCATATACCAAAAACCGGTTATTGACCTTATCCCACAATATAAAAAAGGTTCTACTTTAGAGCGACTCGTACAAGAAAATATTTTACCACAAGAAATCCCAATCTTATTTCAAAATAGAGAGAAATCAGGACCAATCCAACCCTATTCTCATCAAGATGAAGCGATCCGTAGAACTCATGAGAATAAGAATATTATTGTTAGCACAGGTACTGGATCAGGAAAATCAATGTGTTTTTGGATCCCTATTGTATCTTATTGTCTAGAATCTAAAGAAAATGAGCTAAAAGGAGTAAAAGCACTCGTTATATATCCAATGAATGCTCTTGCCAATTCTCAATATAATGATATTGCCGAAAGATTACACGGTACAGGAATTACTGTCGCGAAATATACTGGAGAAATGAAGCAAACACATGAAGAAGCACATAATTACCTTAGAAATGTTCTTAAAAGAGAAAAGATCTATGATTCTGAAATAATTTCCAGAGAAGATGTTCAGCAAACACCTCCCGATATACTTATAACGAACTATAAAATGCTTGAGCTAATCCTTACACGCCACTATGATAGAAAAATCTTCCGTGATAATGAAAAGAATGTGCTTAAGTTTCTTATATTGGATGAAATTCACACATATAAAGGTAATTCCGGAGCTGATGTAGCAGGTTTAATAAGAAGGGTGAAACAACGATTAAAAATGGAAAATCCAATTTGTATCGGAACGAGTGCTACCATTGAGGATACACCTGGAGTGAAGGGTAAAATTATCCGACAATTCGCAGAAGATATATTTGGAGAGGAATTTTCAGAAGGTTTCCTTATTCAAGCAGAATTTATAGAAGAAGATCCCTCTATAGAACTTTTAAATCTACCAGAAAAAATATATATAAAACAGATAGATCTGGATAATTTTAATAGCACTCTAGGAAATACTTTACCATTAATCAAAAGCCTATTAGAGAATCCGAATCTCATTCCCAATAATCCAAATGAAAAAACTCTCGGGGAATTATTGTTAAAACATCCCACTATTCGCTTCATCAAGAGAACCATTCAAGAACATGGTCCTCAGACTATGAAAGTATTAGCTGAAATGTATCAGAAGGAATTTCGTTCTGAATATGTGTTAGGGGAGTGTAAGCTCGAAATCAAAGCAGCTCTGTTAGTCGGAACATTTGTTCAGGCTGAATTTGAGGGTAAATTCAGACCAATCTTGGTACCAAAAATACACCTTTTTTTCACTCAAGGAGCCGTTATTTATGGATGTCTTACCTCTAATGATTCAGAAAAGATTCATCTACAAATTCGTGGAGATAAAGTATGTGAGATGTGTTCAATGGGAGAACAGACCTATTATGCATTTCCATTAGTTTTTTGTAAACAATGCGGTACAGAATTTTTTGGAGTTAAGCAAACCGAAGAAGGTCAGCTTTCACCAGAATATTATAATCCATTTGTTACTGGAAATAAGATCTTACTCGGCAAAAGTTCACAGTTAGGAAATGACCTATCAGATTTACCGATTCCTGAAAATTGGTATTTGAAAAATGGTGTAGATATAAGTAAGAAATATAGAAATAAAGTTCCAATTAAAGATATTTATTGTCCTATTTGTAATATATTTGATCCTGACTGTTCACACGCAGATCAGTTTCCAGTATGGCGTGTTTCCGAAAATTTTGAATTTTGTCCTTCATGTGGTGCAGTCCATACGAAAAAAACTCAGAGATTTAAGAAATTTTATTCTTTTGACCTTGTTGGTCGAAGTACAGCAACCGATATATTAGTATCTAATGCATTAAAAGTTTTAGAAGAGAATAAGAAAAGAATCTTAATTTTTTCAGATAATCGTCAAGAAACAGCGTTTCAAGCGGGTCATCTTAGAGATTTTGACCGCAGAATAACATTTCAACATATTATGGTTGAAACCCTAAAGGATGCTCATAAAAATAGGGATTATTTAATACCTGATGAGTGTGGGAGGGATATATATCAAAAAATTAGACAATTAAGAGAAAGTAATGAAGAGAAATTTAAATTACCATGGAAAGAGGGAAAAAATGAAAGACGTAGTGAACAATATTTCAAAGAATATCTTGAATTTTTGGCTCTTTCAGAATTAAAATCTTCAGGATACATCTTACACACTGGAGTAGAAAAATATAGCCTAATGCAAGTTAAGTATACAGGTTTAAAAGATATCGTCAATAACGAGAGATTCTGGAATGATATTCCTCAGGTAAAAGCTCTTACATCAGAAGAACGATATGATTTAATAAGGGGGATACTTGATGATATAAGATGGTGGGGTGCAATAAAGCATGATTTTCTTAATAGTACTAGAAATAAATGGGGGGATTGGTCTGATTTTATTGAAGATTATTTCATGCAAGATCCTGGAAGATTTCTAAACTTTATTTATGGGTATTCTGACGATACATTTACGCATTCCAAGAAATTTCAAGGAGAAAGAGTTAGAACGAGAAAGTTTAGCACTCCTTATTCTTCACTAAATAAATGGTTACGTAGTTTTATTCCTGGTGTTGATTCAAAATTTGCATCAGAACTATTGTTATTAATTAAGGATATTTTAATTGATAATGGATTTTTAGTTGAGCATACTTTAGGACAATACCATAGATATCGGAATATTATTCAAGTAAATCCAAATAAGATTGAAATGCATTATGGAATAGATCCTAAAGTAAAATATTGCTATAAATGCCAAAGGGTTTACCGCTTTAAAACTATAGATCGTTGTATTCGACCTTTATGTGGGGATTTAGAAGATATTGATTGGAGTAATGATTATTATTACAAACTATTCAACTCAAAGATTTCCTTGGAATCTACCATCAGACCAAGTGAACATAATGCAACTTTAAGTGTCGATGATCGAACAGATATTGAAAATCAATTTAATGCAGGAGTATTAAATGTTTTAGTTTCATCTCCAACTATGGAACTTGGAATAGATATTGGAGATTTATCAACAGTATTACTGAGAAATGTTCCCCCAGATGCTAGTCGTTATGCGCAAAGGGCAGGGCGAGCAGGGCGATCCGAGCAACCCTCCTTCATATTAGTGTTTTGTTCCTCCGGGATGGATACAAATAGAGGGCCTCATGATAGATATTTCTATAATAACCCTGAAAAAATAATTTCTGGACGAATTGTACCCCCTCAATTTGAATTAAATAATAAAATCTTGGTTTTAAAACATATAAATTCAATTATAATTCAAATAGTAACTCAATATTCTGATCTTGATAAACAACCTAAAGAAATTTTCGAAATTAAAGAAAAAGATGAGGATTTTGAGATTAAACTAAAAGAAGATTATTCAGACGAAATAGAACGAGCAGTTGATATTCATCAAGATGAAATTCTTTCTGCAGTTAAAAAAGTTTTTTCAAGGGAATTGAATCTAAAAACAGAAGAATTTGAATGGTTAACAGAAGAATTCTACATTCCAAAAGTTAAAAATTTTGTCAATCGATTTGATCAGAATTTTTACTATTTTAAGCAATTACTAAGGGAATATGAGATAGAAAGACAGAAATTATTCAAAGAAGCTCATGGTTCTAGAGATAGGGTCATAATAAACCGTCAAAGAGCTGTAGATAATCAAATAACTAAAATGCTAGATGGAGATGGTGAATTTTATATTTTTAATTATCTATCTGACCATGGTTTCTTGCCAAATTATGGATTTTCTTCCAGTGACATTTCGATACAAATGTACAACAGCTCAAGTTCTAACGAACGCATTATCCAAAGAGAAAATGATATTGCAATACGAGAGTTTGCTCCTTTAAATTCTATATACTTTATGGGATCAAAATATTATGTCAGAAGAGCTAATTTCCACAATCAAGAGCAAGAAATTGCAGCAGATAAATGTTTCCTCTGTGATAATTGTATGTACATAGAGTTTGGTTCAAGTGTTGATACTCAACAAAATTGTCCTTCATGTGGAGCACCAATTATCCCTAGCAAAGAAATCCATAGATGCATTTCTTTCCCCGATATGAGAGCATCTTCAGGAGAATATATTGGATGTGAAGAAGAAAAACGATTAATCAAGTATTATGATGTTATAGTTAATTATAAAGAAAAAGCAGAAAAAATAAGACATTTCAATATTATTTCTCAGGAAGGAAGTGCATTTGCTGAGTGTACATATGAGCAGGATGCATTAATTTATTATGTGAATAGAGGTCAAATTAGTTTTACTCCTGATACTGACCAAAAATCTGAGACATTCAATTATTGTATTGCATGCAATCAATGGATAACAACGAAGAGTATTGAAAATCATATAACACAAGGTACATCTCAAACTTGTACCAATAATGGAATTGAATCAGATATTCTAAAAGATCTAATGTTATTTGTTAAAGGTTCTCATGATGTAATAAAAATGCATTTTATTTGTCCTGAAGATGTTGTAGTAGAGGGTGAGGGAGCTATCAATGAGTTCTATACAACCTTAAAAGAAGTTTTGTTACAAAGCATTTTGTTAACATTTAATATGGATGAACGAGAATTAGGGGGAATTATCCTTCCAGTTCCAGAGTCAAACGAAAGCAAAATAGTAATTTATGAAACCGAAGAAGGAGGTATTGGTACGTTAAAAGCTCTGATTAATAACCCTATAAGGTACAATCGTTTTCTGAATATGATGGCAGAGCTGATCCACTTAAAGGATGTTGAGTCTGGAGAAGAGTATGAGGATCCTTGTAAACGAGCATGTTACAATTGTCTACTTGGTTATTGGAACCAAAGAGATCATAGATATTTGAATCGTCAAGTTGTTAAATCCTTAATCCAAGCAATGCATAAATCAAAAGTAGAATTTATATCTATTGATCCAGTTGAAGCTCAATTAGAAAGGCTCAAAAATTTACTTGGATCTGGTCTAGATTCATTCCTAGAGAAAAGAGTATTAGAACATATGCTCAAAATGAAAATTCCATTACCTCATCATGCTCAATATCCTATTAGTGACATTGATCCATCTACAGGTACAGGCTTTATTTTATCGGTGGCAGATTATTATTATCAAGATAAAAATTTATGCGTATTTGTAGATGGCCCGCCTCACAATAAACCTGAAGTTAAAGAGGATGATGAGAAAAAACGCAAAAAATTACGTCGAAAAGGATTTGGAATTTATGAAATGGATTTTCACACGGGAATAGCGGCGGGACAACAAGTTTTGGACAATTTGATTGAAAAACGACTAGAAGAATTTAAGAATTATATTTCTTGATGAGAAAATCATGAAAGTGTATAAAATTGAATCACAGGACAAATTGGTTAGGTTAAATGAGAAAAAAATAAGGCTTGAAAAAGATATACAAAAAATAATCGAAGATAATTTAAATAATATTTTTAACTTAGAATTTATAGAAACTGAATTTTCTGTTAAAAATCGACGGATTGATACCTTAGCATATGATTCAGAAACTAAATCTTTTATTATAATTGAATATAAGCGAGATAAAAGTAAAAGTATTGTTGATCAAGGTTACGCATATCTAGGATTGTTATTTGAATATCAGGCGAATTTCGTTTTAAAATATAATGAAGTTAAAGGAGATAATAAACTAATCAAAGACTTTGATTGGAGTCAATCTAAAATTATTTTTATTGCGAATAGATTTCTGGAATATTCGAAAGAAGCTGTAGCAACCAAAATGCCATTTGAATTATGGGAGATCTCGAAGTTTGATGATGATATATTGATCTTATCTAAAGTTGAGCCTAAATATAGTGTAAGCATGGAGCAAATACCACCTGTAATTAGTAAAGAAAAACATATTGAAAAAGAAGTACAAGCTTATGATGAGGAATATCACATAGCAAAGAGACCTTCTTATATAAGAGATCTATATGAAAATCTTAAAGAAGAAATATTAAACATAAATGAAAATGTTGAATTTAAACCAGTAAAATTATATATTGCTTTTAAAATAAATGGAAATAATTTTGTTTCTTTATTTATATATAATAAACGAATTGATGTTTATTTAAATAGATTGAAGGAGTACTTTGATGATCCTAGAGACGTTCTAGAAGATATTCCAGAATCATATCAATGGGGTAAAATTAGTAAATTTAAATGTGATTCTATTGAAATGATACCATATTCAATGAATTTGATTAAACAATCTTATGATTTTATAGCATCAAAATAAAATATTTCCTGAGAAATCTATTAATGATTTGAATAAATTCAAATAAAACTATATTAAGATGAGCGAATTTTCCATTGAAGAAGAGATTAATCAAATAGTTATGAATCGTCCACACGTAGTCATATTAGGAGCTGGAGCAAGTCGAGCCACTTGCCCAAATGGAGATAGAAATGGAAAAGTGTTGCCTTTGATGAAAGATTTGATTGCGGTTATCAAACTTGAGTACTTAGCAGATTTAGGTCTAAAAATTAACAGTGATTTTGAGGTGTTGTATTCAATACTATATCGAAGAAAAAAATATAAGAAAATTAGAGAAAAAGTCGAAAACCAAGTTTATAATTACTTTAATGAAATATTAATACCAGAATCCATAACTATATACGATCTTTTATTACTTTCACTTCGAAAGAAAGATCTCGTAGCAACTTTTAATTGGGATCCTCTCATAATTCAAGCTTACAGGAGAAATGGAAATAGATTTGAATTACCGAATATGCTTTTTTTACATGGAAATGTAGGAGCCGGATATTGCGAAGCACATAATCAAAGCGGTTTAAAACGATTTCCGTGCAATACTTGCGGAAAGCCTTTAGAAAAAACACCAATTTTATATCCAATTACAGAAAAAAATTACGATATTAACGGTTTTTTAAAATCACAATGGATAACTTTACAAAATTATATAAGATCAGCATTTTGGATAACATTCTTTGGATATAGTGCTCCTAAATCAGATACGAGAGCGATCGAATTAATGAAAATTGCTTGGGGAGAAGTAAGGAATAGAAATATGGAACAAATTGAAATTATTAATATTGAATCAGAGGAAGAACTTCGCAAATCTAAACTTTGGGAGCCATTCATTCATTCTCATCATTATGAAATTCACAATAATTTTTTTGAATCCTGGATTGCTAATCATCCTCGTCGAACAGGTGAAGCATATCATAATCAATATAAAGATAATAAATTCATTTATAACAACCCTATACCCCAGAATTTGTCATTTGAAGAGCTCTGGGATTGGTTTCGACCTTTTCAAAAAGTTGAGCGTTTAAAATATAAATAGAAAATTGTATGACAATATCAAGAAAAGAATGATCTTAACAGGATTTTGTCGATTATATAAAAAGAATCAAGAATTAGTTAATTAACAAAATGTAAAAAAAGAACTCTACTTCCATAAACAATAGGTGACTGACTATATTTGACGATGAAATAATCTTTCAAGATAAAATCGATGAAACTATTGAACACATTAGAGAGATAGAAAAGAATATAGATGAATTAAAAAATCAGCTAAAGAAAGCAACAGATGTAAATGAAATTTATGAGATCAAATGGAAGCTTAAAGATACATGTAAACAAGCAAAGGATAAATACCGATCCTTGGAGATTTGGTCCGAAAAAGATCAAACTGATAACTATTTTAAATATCTTTGTAATGAAATCTTTTTTTATGAAAGTTGTTTAAGAATGCTTAAAGCCAAGTTTGGCACAGAAAAGATAGATTATAGACATTATCTTAATGTCGCAGATTTAGAAAGTATTTACTTCTCTGATAATGAATATTCCTCGAATTTTAATGAGTTTCAAAGTTCGAAAATTTTTAATAAGTTAGGAATCAATCTGATTGTAAATAACATTTATAATGCTCAAAAAAATATAAAAGTCATAATTACTCATCTTGTAGATCACAAGAATTTATTTATTTATTATGAATTATTGGGAGATTTGGAAATTCACATTTTTTGTTATTACCAAAAATTTAAATCATATGAACATCGGGAATCATTGTTTAATGCATTTCTTTATTACAAATTCTCAATATGGCATAAAACACAACTCGAAAAATTAAACCCTCAAACATCCTTTGATGGATTACATGGTTGGCCCAGTCATGGCATATTCCATGATTTTTACAATAAACTAGGTGTCTCATTTATAACTGATGTAAGAGATAAGAACGAGAAACTTAACGAGAATTATCCCTTAACTCAAGAAGAAAATATGAAATTAGAGAAATTATATAAGAGGGATATAAATGGAGGATGATTACAATTCTTCCAGCAGAGTAATTCCTAAAATAGGAGCCCCATCAAAAGGGCAGGGATTATTAGAAAGACCTCTTGAAACTGAAGAAATTTCTAGCCTTGATTTAGTTACTATAACGACGAATATTTGTAAAGATATTAATGTAGAATTTCATACTATTGAAGGGGAAATAATCCAAGGCACAAAAATTCCCGTAGACTTTCTTCCAAGAATCCAAAACTATGAAAATATAAGAATTAGGAATGAAATC
>JBHLNT010000083.1:0-16956 GCA_048941265.1 Promethearchaeota archaeon | reverse complement strand
TTATGTCCTAATTTTTTCATTAATTGAATATCTTCTTTATATTTGTTATATTGATCACATGCTTTACCGGATATAGAACCATCTATAGTATTATCACCTTTTTGTTCCCAAACCCACCAGTGATTATTTTTATTATTACCTTCAACTTGATGACTTGAAGTCGCTGATCCCCAAATAAAATCGCTTGGAAATTCCAAATCTTTGTAATCTATTTTACTCATTTTTAAAACTCTCAAATATTAAATATATGATAATTCTCCTTTTACAGCAATCTAAAATAATATATTCTTACTAGTATAGTTAAGCTTTTTATTTTTTGTAATAGAATTTTAAATGATGACAATAAGTAGACCCTATAAAATTGATGATACTAATTATCAGCTTTTTAAAAAGAATAACCAAATGATTTTTCTTTCGATATGGGATAAAAGTTTTGCTGTAATAATTAAAAATATAATACGAGAAAAAATAAATTATCGAGAAAAAAAAAGAAGTGGAAAAAATGAAAGATGTTAAAGTTGGGATAATTGGTTCCGGATTCATTGCGGAGCATCACTGTTATTCTTATAGCTTATTACCTAATGTTGAAATCGTAGCTTTATCTTCTCTTTTAGAAGATCAAGCAAAGGATCTAATGAAAAAATACAAAATCCCTGGAGAACCCCTTAAAGACTATCATGATTTATTGAAATTTGAGTGCGATGCGATCTCTGTTTGCCTGCCGAATTTTTTGCATAAAGATGTTACCATTGATATACTTAAAGCAGGGAAACACGCTTTTGTAGAGAAACCTCTAGCTCGATATGTCTCAGAGGGAAATGAGATGCTCGATGCCGCCAAATCAGCAAATAAAAAAATATTTTACTGTGAAAATAATATGTATGCTCCTACTTTTAGTAAAGTGAAAGATATTATTGAAGAAGGTGGATTAGGACGAATATATATGGGAAGAGGTAAAGAACAGCATTCAGGTCCCCATTCCGTCTGGTTTTATAAGAAAGATAAAGCGGGAGGGGGAGCGTTAATAGATCTTGGAATACATGATATTGCTTGTTTGGTTTGGTATTTAGATTGTGACGTTAAAGAAGTATTCTGCCAGATTAAGAATATTGTCCCGGAGAGAGGGGATTTCGGTACATGCGAAGTGGAAGATAACGCTATCGGGGTAATTTATTTTGAAAATGATGCTCAAATAGTAATAGAAGAATCCTGGACAGCGCCAGGGGGGTATGATATGCGTTTTGAATTATTTGGAACTGAGGGTCAAATTAAAGTAGCTCCCACGTTTAGCAATCTAATCAGTGTATATAGTGAAAAAGGTTATGGATATGCGGTTGAAAAAGCCAGTACTACTGCGGGATGGACTTTTCCAGTTCCTGCTGAAGCATGGAATTTTGGCTATCCTCAGGAAATTAAACATTTTATTGATTGCATTATTGAAAATACACAACCCTTAACGGATGGAAAATATGGTCAAAAAGTATTAACAATCGTGGAAGCTATGTATAAAAGCGCTCATACTAAAAAAATAGAAGAAGTAAATTATTAATTTTTCAATTAAAACAAAAATTTCCCTTTATTAATTCCTTCATAGATTTCTCTTGTCAAAGGAATATATTCTGAACTTTCCGGTAAAAGGACATATATTGGATCATTAAATTCATTGATATTATAACCCTCATTTTTCAGTTTTACTTTTTGAATCTTATGTGTAGCGGTAAAACTAAATTCATCAATAAATCGAATAAATTTTGGAACTGCGTAATGTGGTAAATATTTTTGCAAAAATCTCAAGAAGTCTTTAAACTTGAACTCTTCATTATTACTTCTGTGAAGTGATGCCATACCTGCACGACCCTCTGTATATGGGATTAAAACTCCGTATACGGAGCACATATCAATTTGCTCGAAAGTATTAATTACCGATTCGACTTCTTCCGTAGAGACATTTTCACCTTTCCATCTAAATGTATCACCTAAGCGGTCAACAAATTGTACATGTCCATAACCGATATCTCTTATAAGATCTCCTGTATTGATATACATATCTCCTTTTCTAAAAACATCTCGAAATACTTTTTTTTCCGTCGCTTCTTGATCTTTATACATATAAAAATTTTCAGGTTCTATAATTTGTCCCAATAGAAGCCCAACTTCACCTATTTTTACCTTTTTCATACGACCTTTCTCAGTTCTATACGGTTCATCTTGTTCAATATCATATTTAACAATGGCATATGGAGTTAAACATACTCCGCATGTTTTATCTATATTATGGATATTTGCAAAATTAGGTATAAAATCTTCTGTCGCTCCATAGAATTCTCTTAGTTCCTGAATATTAAACCGTTTTTTAAAATCCATCCAAATATCCGGCCTAAGCCCATTTCCCACTATTTTTACGATTGGATTATCTCCATCGTTAGGTTCTGGAGGTTGATTATACAAATATCTGCATATCTCACCTACATAATTGAAACAGTTAGCATTGAATTTTCTGACCTCATCCCAAAATCTACTAGCACTGAATTTTCTCGCAATTGCCATGCCAGATCCTCTATAAAGCGCTGCGGCAAAAGCTACTTTTATACCATGCGAGTGGAATAATGGAGTTGTGATATAAATAATATCGTCAGTTTTCATTCCAACCACCATTGCACCCCACCAGCTCATTGCTGCTAAAATTGACCGATGTTTCAAAATTGCAGCTTTTGGTAAACCTGTTGTACCCGATGTAAAAATGTAGACAAATGGATCATCCATTATAATCTCTGAAGTAGTTGGGGGATTTTTTGTATCGTAATCCTTAACTTGTTCCTTAAGATTGATATATCCCTCGGGTGTATTCAATTCTCCTCTGTCAGGTAAGAAAAAGAGGTTTTGTTTTTGCTCCTCAGTTAAATTAAGTTGCGACCTGATATCTTCAAACGCTTGAAATAGTTCCTCTCCAATTATGTAAATTTTTCCTGGAGTATGCCGCATGCTATGAATAAGTGGTTTTTGACGTAGATTGGTATTGATCAATGAAGATATGACTCCTAATTTACCTAATGCCACAATTATAAACATATAGTCCGAACGATTTTCTACAAATACAACAGCCTCATCCCCTTTTTTTAAGCCGAATTCAAGAAAATAATTTGCATAACAGTTAATTCGCTCATTAAACTCTTTATGAGTATATCTCTCATCTTCATATAGTAAAGCCAATTTATCTGGAAATTCAACTGCGTGTTCTTCAATTCGAAGTCCTATAGAATAATTCGCTTCGGGAGGATGCTCTACCATCCATACTGCTCCTTCTAATATCAATGGAGTCTTCTCATTCCATGATGGTTGGATTTTGCTTTTATATTCTTCTCTGGATATCACATACGGTTTTTTAATATCTCCTTCTTGACCAGATAATGATATTTCTGATTCTTGATCATTCATTTTACTTCGTTTTTAAGAATTTAATATTATAGACATGAAAATATTAAAATGCAAAAAAAATTTAGTAATTAAGATAAAAATTTAACCATTAAAAATAAGATTAAAACTGCTTACTTTATTTTAAACCCTTAATAAAATCAACAACATCATCAAGTTTGTTTTTTGATGCCAACAGCATCTCATGGGGGAATTCAATACTCCGGGAATATATATCAGAGACAATAGGGAAATTTTTATCGCCACTTTTTTCACCTCCCCAGTTTGCATCTGAATAATCTATTCCCTTACGTAGATCTACGTTTTTAAAGCAATGCAAACCGTGTAATGGAGGATAACAATCATCTGTGGGGATACCATTTCGATTGAGTTTTTTATAAAATTCTATTCTTGTTATACCCCCAAATTTTTCTGGTTCGAAAACTATGGGGTACACATAATAACCTAATTCTTCTGTTCCAGGAGTGGGTTTCATTACTCGAATACCATCTATTGCGTTTAGTTTTTCCATGAAATATTTGGCATTTTCATTTCTTAGTTTATGTTGATCTGGAAATTTTTTCATTTGTTCCAAAAGAACAGCTGCTTGATATTCGGACATCCGATAATTTGTACCATAGATATAATGACTGTAGCCGTATTCGTTCTTTTTTCTTCCACAATCTGAGATGGAGTACATCAGATCTGCTAAGACATCATCATTAGTTATTATAGCACCGCCCTCTCCAGCAGTTAATACTTTTGAAGCTTGAAAGCTAAATGCACCAGCGTGACCCCAATTTCCTACATATTTTCCTTGATATTTTGATCTATGAGCATGAGCACAGTCTTCGACCACTTTTAAATTATATTTATCCGCAATTTCTATCAATTTATCCATTTCAACGGGATTACCCCCTAAATGAACGGGAATGATTGCTCTTGTTCTTTCTGTAATTAAATCTTCAACTTTATTTACATCCATCACAAGTGTATTCGGATTAATATCACAAAAAATAGGGACTGCATTAGTAGCAACCACAGCAGAGGCAGATGCTACAAATGTATAATCCGAAACAATTACCTCATCACCAAGTCCTATTCCTAAGGCTAATAACGAGACTTCAATCGCAACTGTTCCATTAAATACCGCAACACAATGTTTAGCTCCTTGAAATTTGGCAAATTGTTCTTGAAATCTCCAGACATTTTCTCCTTGATGAAGTCCAGGCGCTCCGCACCACCATTTACCAGAAGTTACGACCTTTTTTAAGGCATCTACTTCTGACTTATCATAAATAGGCCATGCGGGAAAATTTTCTTTTGCTTCTCGTTTAAATGACATTAATTGAACACGATATGTTTTTTATTGAGATTAAAAATTAAGAATAATTAAAAAAAGTGTTTAGAACTTGACATCTCTTTAATTTTCCTCTCCTTAATACTAAATTTACCCTAAATTTGAAATTCAATTAAAAAAAGCTCAGTTAAATTTATAATAATAATCTTTTAAATCCAATTGTTCATATTTTATTTTCATACTAATTTTAAAAAGAGAATCATATTGACTGATAAAAATCTTAAGCAAAATAAATTAAAACAAAGCTTTTATTGGCCGGATGGTACTAAATGTGCAGTGAGCTTAACTTTTGATGATGGCTTCATCAGCCAAATCACAAATGGATTTCCTCTATTTAATAAATATAAAATAAATGTAACCTTTTATGTTTCTCCATACCATTTAAAAAGGCGTATTACAGCCTGGAAAGATGCATTAAAAAGAGGACATGAAATCGGTAACCATACAATGAGTCATCCTTGCACCGGTAATTATCTTTTTTCCAAAAATAATGCTCTAGAGAATTTCACCCTTGAGCAAATTGAAAATGAATTGGATAAGGCGAATGATTATATCAATTCTCTTTTAGATATTGTCCCGCGTAATTTTGCTTACCCTTGTGGACAAAAATTTATTGGACGGGGAATTAATGTTAAAAGTTATGTCCCTTTAATTGCTAAGAAATTTTTCACTGGTCGTGGATACCTCGATGAAAGCTCAAATGATCCTTTGTTTTGTGATTTTTCCCAGCTTCTAGGTATTGGAAGCGATGGAAAAACATTTGATGAATTAATTAAACTTATAGATTATACGAAAAAGCTTGGTCAATGGCTAATCCTTGTTGGACATAAAATTAAAGAAAGTGGTGCTGAAGCAACTTTCATATCAGTCCTAGAAAAATTATGTGAATATTTTAAAGATCCTTCAAATGGGATTTGGGTCTCTACGGTTGATAAAATTGCTAAATATATTCGAAATTTTCGATAATAAAGATATACTAGTTCAATCAATAGAATAAAATTATACTTTCTTCTATAAATTCTTTAAACTTACACTTTCAATAAGCTTCATTTAGAAGCTTTATCATTTCATTAATCACGAATTCACCACATTTCGGACTGAAACTCGCAACCGGTTCATACCCACCATATTCAATATATTCTTTAGGTGAGAATAAATACGCAATCCAATCGTTTGCATTTTGGAATATGAAAGTATTGTCTTTTCCTGTAGGAGATTTATAGAGTAAAATTTTTCCAAGATCTTCAAATAATTCTCCCGGAACAGTCAAAATACTTAAGTTCTTTTCTCTTGTTCTTGATTTTAATTTTATATATTGTATAACAGAATAACAATGGATTCGAATTGGTTTACGTTTAATAGTGAATGCTGGAAAATTGGCATTTTCACTCAAAATTTTTGTTATAGGAATAATGATGTATTTTTTAATTGAGTACCCTAATTCATTTTGAATCCAAGTTGGTCCGAAGTATTTATAATTTTTAAAAGGGATCCAAAAATGTCTCAACTCAGCAAGAAATTCCAATTCTTCAATATATTCCTCGTTTTTTATAGATTGAGCCAATTTTAAGGCTTCTTTTGCTATAATATTCCCTATTCTTATCGTATCCTCATAAGTACCAGATTGACCATACATTTTTTTTCTACCTTCTTTTCCTGTACTTTCTAATCTGTCATAATCTGTACCGCATGTGGTAATAGGATTTAAATCTGCTGAGGGGCCGTTAAGATAGGCAACGTCTATTCCGTTATTTGTTAATTTATTTATTTTCTCGATAATTCTGCCCGGATATTCTGCCGACATTTTATTATTCGCTCCGGGTAAAGTTGTTGGATGGCAGGCATAATTTATAATAAAGCCTATCATTTCATTATTGTCAATTCTACGAAATGCAATAACTCCCAATTCTGGTATGGACCTTTTGGATGGATGTCTTCGATTTATAACTAAATCTGGATTATAAGGTTTTTTCTTCCAAGCCATTTTACAAGTTGTTAATTTATTAAATAATTTTTGGACCATTTTTACTACTTTATTTACAAAAAAGATAACATAATTGTCATTTCTATTCATACCGAACATAATTCCTTTTATTGCATTGAACATGCCTCCCGGAAATTGAAATTCTCCTGTTAAATCAGGAGCAGAATGAGTATGGGTACAATGAATCAAAATTTGCTCTGGATTTAGGAATTTAAAAATGCTATTTATTCTTATTTTGAGATAATTAGCTACACTTATTGGGACTTTTAATAAATCTAATGAAATTAACAATAAAAATTTATTAGAGTTATCTTTATTTGAAGCTTCAAGTAAAATCCCATATGCAAATATGTCATCTAACTTGCCTAAACATGGATCGGGTCGGGTATAGCCTGCCATAGGCATGCCGATATAATTTTTCGGCGTAATTTCAATTTTGTTAAAAGCAACTTTCATTAGTTAATATTAAAACTGAGAAGTTAAAAAATCTATTATTTTGAGTAGATAATCAAAAGATTAAGAAGAATAATAAAAATTCTATTCTTTTGACAATTAAGGAAGTGTCCAATTTACACGAACAATAAAAGATAAATATTCAAAAAGAATATTTTCTTTACTTACCAAGATGAGGTTCATATGACAGAGGAATTCAAACCAGATTTTAAAAATTTTAAGATCAGTCAATTAGGCTTTCTTTTTAAAGATATTCATAAACAAGCAAAAATATGGGAAGATTTATTTAGTGTTCCAAAATTTTCCTTTATTCCCCCTCATACAATAAAGTATTTTTATCGGGGAAAAGAAACTTTTGTCACAGTCACTCAAGGTTTCAGTCGTTGTTTTGATCTACAACTTGAATTCGTACAACATATTGAAGGAGAAAGTTATCATCAAGAGTTTCTTGAAAAGGAAAAGGAGGGACTTTATCACATAAGCGTGTTCATTGAAGATTTAGAATCTTATATTGAATACTTTAAAAGTATAGGCATTGAACAAATATCTGGTGGGCAAAGAGGGAGACAAGTTTTTGCACACTTTGATACAGAAGAATCATTAGGAGTTCTACTCGAATTACAAGAAACCAAAAAAAGGAAACGCAAAAAATAGAAAATCTTGGAGCGATTTTTTGTATTTTATTAGAAATTTTAAATAGAATTATATTTAAATAATGATTATGGAAAAAACAACTAAAAGTACCTCAATCTTATCATTAATTCTTTTTATTACTATTGTTGCTTTAATTAATTCCGCACAATATATGATTTCTCCCAATTTGCTCACGATTTCAAAATATTTTGGATTTGGAAAAAATATAACTCCATTAGGAATCTTAGCTTTTTCATTTATCATTTTATCGGGAGTAGCTATGCTCATATTCGGTTATTTAGCCGATAAAATTATAAGAAAATGGATTTTGCTTATTGGGGTTATGATTTATTCTATATCTGCAATATTCACTATTGGGGTTCCTCCCGGGATAAACGGATATTATATGTTTTTTATGATAACAATCTTTATCGGTATAGGTTTTGGAGCGATAATTCCAAGCACTTTTTCTTTGATTGGTGATATTGTTTCTAAAGAAGATAGATCCAAAGGTTTATCTTTTTTTTCTATTGCCTCATTATTTGGGATGCTTGTAGGCACAGGCTTGGCAATATATGCGGGTTATGCCGATTGGAGACTTCCGTATTTTATCATAGGAATTGCAGGAATTACAGTTACAATTATTATTTTGTTCTTTAAAGAACCTTCAAGGATTGGAAAGGATTATTTTGATATTTTGGAGAAAGACGCTATTGATTATACCTATCGAATAAAATTCTCAGACTTAAAGATCATTTTTAAAAAGAAGTCTAATGTTTGGTTAATTATCAATTTTGTAGATACCATCCCTACTGGGATTATTTTATTTCTGCTTTTTGCGTATATGGAGGATTATCATAATCTAAAGGGAACCATTCCTTTAATTGTTCTTCTCTTCACTTTGCTTAGTACGCTTATTGGAACAGTCATTTTTGGTTTTGTGGGGGATAATTACTTTAAAAAGGGAAATAAAAAGGCGAGAGTGAACCTCGCATTGTTAGGAAACATAATTCCCATTCCATTTGTTTACATTGCTTTAATTATTCCGTTTACGGCTCCCAATAATGCCACTATCGCTGAAATTTTTTTAATTCCGGGATTTCTAATTATGTTAATCTTTCTTATAATCGGACTATTCGCTAATGGTGCTGTAAATGGGAATTGGTATGCAACCGTAGTAGATTTAAATTTACCAGAACACCGCGGAACTGTACTCTCAAGCGCGAATTTTTTTGATATTTTTGGTAGGGCGTTAGGACCATTAATCGGAGCTATTATTGCAGATAATTATGGGTTTGTTTGGGGAATGGCTATTTCAATTTTATTCTGGATCTTTATCCCTGTGTTTTGGATTTCAGTTTTAAAGAATTGTGTTTCTGAGATGGAAGCAACAGAAGCTATTTTCACAGAAAGAATAAAATCTTTAAAAAATAATTAAAATCATAATATATATCTCATTAAATTATTTAGCATATAAAAAGTGAAATTCTTATATGGTCGATGTAAGAGGAAACTCAAGTTTTGCATTCTCAACATTCTTTATTTCAAGGGAAGAAATTTCTGCTGAATATAAAATTAAGATGAAAGAAAAATTCGATGAGGTCATAAAAACAATAGAGAATCCCAATGAAATCATGGAAGAAGCAGTAATTCAATGTTTTCAATTGTTTGAGATACCCGAAAAAGAGTTTAAGAAATTTATAAGTGAGGATGGTGAGATTGAATTTAGGAATAAATCAAGGATCCTTAATATTTCCTATAAAAAAGTCAGCGAAAACAAAAATTCAAAGATTATCTCTGAAAATGTAAAGGATCCTAATAAAATTCATGCTTATGAAGTTGATTGGGTTATATTTAACGTAACCTGGGATAAATGGAGTGAAAAAATAAGAAAAGTTCATGAATACATAGTAAGTAAGGGGCTTAAATCACGGATCCCTGGACTCGGAGGTTTATTAGCAGATTTTATAAACAAGAGAATAAAAGAAACTGGAGATCAATGGATTGTAAAAGATATTAATGAAGAATTTAATCAGATATTTTTTTCAATTTTAAAATCTAATCCAGCCATAGAATATATTAAATATAACAAAAATAAGCTAATGAAATCCAATATTTTAAATTAAATCAAGATAAGTGGAAAAAGTAGTAAATTATTTTTTTTTTTTAAAAATTTTAAAAAGAATTGTTTTTCCAAGTATCTTTAAATAGGCGCATCAAGTTTTCATGTGATATTTTTTCAATATCTTGTTTATTATAGCCGTTTTCAAGAAGGAAATTCCAAAGATCAGGATATTTAGAGCAATCTTTAAGACAATTCGGAGTTTTGGTTCCATCAAAATCCGAACCTATAGCTACTGTATGAATGTCCGCTATTTCAACTATGTAATCTATTTGCTTTTTGATGGGTCCAAATCCCATTTCGAAATCATCTTTTCCTGGTTGTTTAGCATTCAGAAATTCCATACCAAAATTAATCCCGATTGTACCATGAATTTCATGAATAGCCTTGATCTGATCATCTGTTAAGTTTCTCGGATGATCGACAATGGAACGCGCGTTAGAATGCGAAGCAAAAATTGGCTTTTGTGCCACCTCATAAACGTCCCAAAAAGATGGTTCATTCAAATGAGACACATCAATCGTAATCCCTAATGATTGAGCCTCAGAAACTAATTCTCTGCCCTTATTAGTCAATCCTGTTTTCTTTTGAGGATCTTTAAACATGGCTCCCGTAGCAAATTTATTAACATTTGCCCAACTTAGTCCAAGAGTTCTTAAGCCGAGTTGATAAGCAATTCTCAGAAACCGAAAGTTTTTATCTATTCCACCAGCACCTTCAAAGTGAAGTATAACTCCCTTTTTTCCTATATCTAGCACTTTCTTAAAATCGCTTAGATTTTTAATCTGCATTAAACCATTTGCTGGCTGGACAACAAGTCGAAACCAATTATCAAGAGATTTTAAAATATAATTCATAGAGTATGTGGGATATATTGCAAATAACGCCGCTTGTACATTTCCTTGTTCCATCCTAGGAAGATCATAATGTCCTACTTCAGAAAGTTCCGAAAAAATTCGTTTATCTTTTGGGATTTTATACACGGTATCCACATGGCCATCAATTACCGGAAATTTGTAATCAATCGTCATAATTAGTAAAAAGTATCTTTTCTTATAAGAATAAGACTTAATTGAACAAGTTAATTATATAAAATCCAATATTATTCAAAAAATCGAGATTTATTCTCAATCTTTTTTTTATTCTTTTGTGTTTTACTACAGATTGTTAACTAAATTTAATAAAACTGAGAATTTCCTCAATTTTTTCTTTGTCTAAAACTAATTTAGGAGAATTATATATCGAATAAAATAACTGTTCATCAATAACATATGTTTTAACTTGATTTAGTGCAGTTCTCAAATTGTTATAGGAGATATTTTGACTTTCTGCTGTGAAACTTAACTGGATATCTTCAAAAAATTGTTTTACTTGGTCCAAAGCGAACTGAGCATATTGATGCTGTAAGTAGAGACTTATTAAAATGTTCATTCCTATCAAATTCCCATGAATATAATGATCGTGAGTAATTGATTCTAAACAATATGCAAGAAAGTGTTCACTTCCTTCTTCTGGTCTTGCATTGCCCCAATTTTCACAGAGTGATACCTCTTCGTAAAAACCATTCACTAAGGCTTTTATCCCGTTTTCAGTGACATTTCTAATTTCTTTTCTTGCACTCATCAATTCATTTACGATTTTCTCGGCTTTATTGAAGACATCTTGATTAAATTTTTCATTTGTTTCTTCTCTTGCTATTAACCAATCACCTAAAGCGGATGCTATTGATATTGTATCCGAAACACCCGCTCTATTTAGAGACTTGGGAGCCTCTTTAATTAATTCATAATCGATAATGATGTCCTTTGGATTACTTTCACCAACATAATTAACCTTATTATCGACTCTAACAGCAATCGAAGAACATAGAAAAGCGTCTACAGAAATAATTGAAGGGATAAGGTATAAATCCCAATTAAAATTGAATTCCTCTTTAAATTTCCAAGCCAAGAACTTAGCCGAGTCGCACGCCGTACCTCCACCCATGCCCACAATAGCGTGATCATCCGTAATAAATGGTTCAAAACTAATGTAAAATTTTTCTAAGCTTTCTATTGACATGTCGTAATTAAATTCTAAATATGCCGGTTTATTCGAAATTTTATTTTCAATGATGTTCCATGGTTCTTCCATAGTAATTAGAACATATTTATCAATTGAATCTAAAATATCAACCGCAAGCCATTTACCAAAACGTGGCTTAATAATCATAAATAAAATAAGGAGAACATAAAAATAAAAATTAGGAAAAGTTTTTTTTCTTCTAAGAACAGACTCATATATCACATCGTTATATACTCGACTTAGTTAACATTATTTAAGGAATAAAATCTACTATTAAATGTTAACTACTAAATTCAATTCCATGAAATGAGCTATTATAAACTCGGAACCTTTATTTAGTCATATCATAGTAATAATCAGGAGGTTCTTTATCTTCAGCGGTAAAATAGATTTTAACACCCCTCTCTTTTAAAGCTTTTATCGCTTCTGGAAGATTTGCTAACGCATTTCCTTCTAAATCAAGTACTTTCAGTGATATGAGTTTTTTTATTGACTCTGGAAGGGTAGTTATACTATTTTTAGCTAAATTGAGTCTTTTGAGTGATGATATCTTTAATATAGACAAAGGCAGTTTACTTAACTTATTTCCTTGTATATCTAATTCTTTAAGTAGTCTTAACTTAATGATTGATTTCGGAAGAGTATTTAATTCATTGTATCTTAATTTTAATTCTTTAATAGATTTTAAGTTTCCTATATTTTCTGGGAGCATTTTGAGTTGATTAAAAGATATATTTAAAGTTTGAAGCGATTTTAGATTCCCTATTGATGCAGGAATTGATTTCAATTCATTTTTTCCTAAATCTAATTTTTGGAGGGACTTTAAGTTCCCTATATTCTCCGGGAGCTTTTTGATTTGATTAGAAGATAAATTTAAATTTTGGAGAGATTCTAAATTCCCTATTGATTCTGGAGTAACCTTCAATTCATTTTTTCCTAAATCCAATTTTTGGAGGGATTTCAACTTTCCAATTGACCCTGGAAGCTTAATTAATTTATTTTCCTTCATTATTAATTCTTCAAGTAATGTTAAATTTATAATCGATTTTGGGAGCGTATTTAATTCGTTTCTCTCCAAGTTTAACCTTTGTAGTGATTTGAGGTTGCCTACAGATTCAGGAAGGGTCGTAAATAAATGATACCTTAAATCGAGTTCTTTCAGGGCTTTTAAGTTTCCAATTGAGGTTGGGATGATTTTAATCGATTTTTCTACCCCTACCCTTCCGCTCCTAAATTGTACACTCCAAATCCTTAATGCTGTAACATGTCCATTCTCAAGTTTAAATCCTACACCCGGATAAAAAGAGTCCAGATGTGATATTAGATGGATTGGTCTTCCTACCAATAACTCCAAATCCCTTAATGCTTTAATCTCTTCAGGAGGTAATTCTTGTCCGCGATAGGTATCTTTAGGCAATAAAGGTAAACCCTTCTTCTTACGGTAATATTCTACGACTTTATAGACATATTTAACATCTAAGTATGTATCTATTCTTCCAATAGAATGAATTTTGTTAGAAAATTCACCCATATGTTGTACTCTTAATTCTTGTAAGCCTAGTAAATTCTCTAACCCTTCAAGCTCGGTAAATTTATTCCCATCAATTATTAAAGATCTTAATTTGGTTAGATTTCCTAGACCTTTAACTTTGGTAAGCTGATTATCTCTAAGTCCTAATCCTTCTAACTTAGTTAAATTCTCTACATTAATCTCAGTAAGAAAATGATTTTCTAATATAAGATATTTTAAGTTGGTTAGATTTTCAATTCCTTTTGCTTCTGTAATTTTTACAGCACCCTCATGGGGACTTGCGCGTATAAAAAGGCGTTCTAAATTAATAAGATTTTCTAAGCCTTTAATCTCACAAATTTGATTATTATTTAAGTTTAGCACTTCTAAATTTTTCAGCTCATCTAATCCTTTGATTTCGGAGATTGGATTGTAAGCAAGATTTAATCTTTTTAAATTTTTGAGGGATTCTAAACCAGTTATTTCTGTGATTTTATTTTCTCCAAGATTTAACTCTTCTAATTTAGTAAGGCTCTCTAACCCACTTATCTTTTCAATACGATTTCGTTTAAGATTTAAAGTTCTCAATTTAGTTAAGGTGTCTAAGCCGTCAATTTTAGTAAGATAATTATCAAACAAGTCTAAATTTTCGAGATTTTTTAGATTCTCTAACCCTATTATCTTCTCTAACCTTATATTGCCTAAATCTAACTTTTTCAAATTCACAAGAGTATTTAATCCCTTAATTCTGGCACCTAGATTCATACTTATGTCTAAAATTTTTAAATTTTTGAGTGTAGCTAATCCTTCGATGTCTTTAATTTTATTCTCTTTAAGATTCAAAACCTCTAGTTTAGTAAGCTTTTCTAGTCCTTCAATCTTTTCAATATCATTACTCCGAAGATATAATTCTCTTAATGTAGTAAGATCTTCTAATCCAGTAAGCTTTGTTATATCTCTAAGGTGAAAATGATTAAAATCTAATACTCCGTTTTTAACCTTATATTTTCTTTTATATTTACTCCCTTTAATCATTACATACTCTTTTTTTTCTCCAGTTATCTCTTTCTTACTCATTTTGATTTTTTGCTATTTTTTTTGCCAATGTAATTAAATTATTTTCTTTTATTCAGTTTTAAATGTTCTATCTTTGTCGCTTTTTCAGGAGAAACATCGTGAAAAACACCTTCTGCTATATATATGATCGCTGTGCCATCTTCTTTTAAATCCGAAACCCAGCGCCCTTGGTGTCTCCCCCAATCTCCCGTATCTGTATATTCTCGTAGATAAATTGTGGCGAGGAGCGCCCATTCATCAAGTTCCTCTGGTCGTGATACTTTAGTAGGTGCTGATTCAACCAATCCGATCCAATCTCTCCACTCATGAGCTTCATATCTATCTCCCAATACTCGATCCGTTGTTGGATTCCACCTCGCTCCTCTATAATTCAAACGGGATTTTATCCAAAGCCATGGATCTACATTCACTAAAGTAATAAAACCAATAGCTGGAGATTTGGCTTCAAAAATTTCGTATGAATCCTTGTCGAATTTCTCATTAATTTTTCTCTCAAAATGATTGATTAAGAATTTCTCAAGATCACCTGTATCAATAATAGAAGGCACTTGTTTTTGTTTTTCATCAATTTTTTTGCAATATGCTATAACATAGGGCATGTGATGTTCTTCAAGGACTCGAAAGTCAGATTTACCAAACTTCTTTACTGTCCAATCATATACCGGATTTTGATAAAGATCCAACCATAATAATTTATCTAAATTTCCCAACCCTTTAATCTCGGAAATGTTATTATTTCTAAGATATAAAGTTTCCAAGTCTTTTAGATTTTCAAGTCCTTTCAGCTCGGCTACTTGATTATTTTCAAACCATAACTCGCGTAAATTTGTAAGATTTTCAAAACCTTTTATCTCAGTAATTCTATTATCACTTAACCATAAACTGCGCAAATTAACAAGGTTTTCTAATCCTTTTATTTCAGAAATTTGATTCTCATGAAGTTGCAAGGTTTTTAATTTGTTCAAGTTATCTAATCCTTTGATTTCAGCAATTTGATTATTAGCTAGCGTGAATATTTCTAAATTAATCAGATTCTCTAATCCTTTAATTTCAGAAATTTGATTCTCTGAGAGACCTAAATTGTTTAAATTAATCAGATTTTCTAACCTTTTTATCTCTGAAATTTGATTTTTACCAAGAAATAAAACTTGCAAATTGGTTAGATGCTCTAAACCTTTAATCTCCTTAATCTTATTTCCTCCTAATTGTAATTTTTGTAAGTTAATAAGGTTTTCTAATCCCTTTATCTCTAAGATCCGATTTAAGTAAAAACTTAATTCTTTTAGCTTAATAAGAGTATCTAAACCACTAATAGCAGTGATTTTATTTTTGCCCAAATCTAAAGTTTGTAAATTTATCAGATTTTCTAATCCTTTAATCTCTGTAATTTTGTTACCGTACAGATCTAATTCTTCTAAATTAGTTAATTTGCTTAAACCATTAATCTCAGTAATATTTGTGACGTTTTTCGCTCTTATTTTAAGGGTTAATAGTCCAGTACGTTTATCTTTTTCAGTATTAAATTTTTCACCGTTATATTCTACTGACATTTTTTCTAAAGGTTTGTTCTAATAATAAGTGCTTTTGTGAATGAATTAAATATTTTCTAATAAGTAAGTAAAAAACTCCGAATCTATAACGCTAAAAATCTTGATCAAACTATCTGATTTAAACGGTTTAAAATCATCTGAACTGAGATCCATGTCATCTCCCGTCTCCAAATACTTGAATAATTTTAGCTTAAAAAAGTTATAAATTAAATCATATGAATACACTTCTGTATTCTTTGAATCCACAATTAATTGATTACTATATTTTTCCTCAATTTCTTTAACTAAATCCTTTATTTTAATGTTTTTTAAATTATTATTCTGGAAAAATTCTGAAATGTTTATGAAGCTATTATATTTTATTTCTTTTATCATTAGTTCTATTATCTTTCTTGATTCCATAATATTTACTTTTATAATTTAATAATGGCTCTATTTTTAATATTTATTAAATATTCAGAGTTAACGTTTAATGGAAAAAAACTGCGGAATAGTCTAAAATCTTCCAAATTTTCTTCATTAATCATCTTTAAATTTCCGCTTTTTAAGAGCTTTTGATATTTTTCAATTTTTTCTCTTAGAACTTGAAAATTTAGAATTTTAGAATTAAGCTCTTTAAAATTTTCTTTAAAATTATTAAAATTACTTACACTTTTTTTTAGTTCATTACATTTATTTTTAAACACATCTCTCTTAATTCTTTCATGAAAAATATCACAAAAAAGGAGTTTAAAAGGTGATATAGAATCATTTTCATTTAATTTCTTGAATAGATCTTCTCCTTTATCGAAA
>JBHLNT010000294.1:0-4056 GCA_048941265.1 Promethearchaeota archaeon | reverse complement strand
AATATGATGAATTTTTATATCGGCTTTTCTTTTGTATTTGTGTTTCTTTATATCATGTATTTTGATATTTTTACTACAATCATATTGTATTATCTGGTTACTATTATATTCGGTTGGTTCAGCTTTGCTATATATGTAACGCTCGCAAGAAAAGTAGAAATGCAGAAATTAATCATTAGAGGACAATTATTTAGCCTTACTGTCAATATTGTTGGTTTTATAGTAGTTATTCAACCTGGGGCAGAGATTTTTATCTGGTTATTTCTTATCTTAGGTACATTGGCAAACGGATTTTTAGTTTTTGGTTATCCATATCTAATGCTCGTTATGGACGAAGATGAGCTAAAATATGGACATCGTCGAGAAGGGATGTATTTGGGGATGCATAGCTTTTTCATCAAGTTTTCTGAAAGTGTTGCCGCAATTATCGCCACCAGTGTCTTATTATATTTTGGTTTTGTTAGGGATGCTCCCCAACAATCTCCTGAAACAATTTTTGGAATAAAATTTCTATTCTTCATCATTCCTGCATGCAATATGGTTCTTGCATTGGTCATAGTATCATTTTATCCATTAAAAGGAGAACATTTAAAGGAAGTAAAAAGAAAATTAGATAATTTGCACAAGGAAAAGACAGAAGCGTATAAAGCATAAGGTATAATTATAGATGGAATGTTAATCAAAATTTTAAAAATTTTATAATAGTAACAGAATGTGCAGCTAATTCTAAAGTCATACTAGGGCTAATTTTCCCGATATCCTTTTCTACAATTTGAATCTTATCTCTATTTTTGATGGTATTATAATCAAACGGAGATTCACTGGATAATTCAATTAGAGTTCCTTCATTTTTTGGCTCGAAACCATTGATTTCAATATTTACATTTAATTTATTATTTATATGTTTATTAATTAACATTATAGAAAGATTATCTCTATCATCGTTTATATTGGCACAACATTCAATGTAGGGAACATTTTTCATAGCAGGGATTCGCCCATATTTCTTACTTTCGTAAGTTATACAATTAACCTTCACATCTTCAAGATAATTGCTTTGCATGTGAGTAACAAACATTTTAAAGGCAAGATACATAGGAGTAAGAATTAATCCGTCTTTATCGGTTTGGATTGCACCAAATACGTTGATCATTTCGGAATGATTAGCCAAAGGACATAGATCTGCTTTCTTTTGAAACGCTTGCAAAACTAAAGCTACCCATAATCCGTCTTGCAAATTGTAATTTGATTTAACCAAATCTTTGGTCATATACCACATACCCCACTCGTCAAAGGAAATTCTCACGTGAGTATCCTTGCCCAGGGCAGATGTAATATCGTTCCAGGTCTCATCTATGTAATCTTCGATCAATGGTCTTGACGCCATTACAGCTTGATAGCATCGTTGGGAATCGGGATGTCTTTTTTTGGGGAGTATTGGTACGATATTAGGAAAATAAATATGAATGCTTAAATAATCAACCCAATCTTCTCCTATTTTTGATAAGACAGTTTGATTCCATTTAGAGTTATTCCAACCAACGGCGACTAATTTTATGGTTGGGTCCTTTTCTCTCATTTTTTTAGCGAATTCAAGGTATTTTTTCGCATAATCTTTTGGTTTTTTTTCATATCCAACTTCATGAAAACCGTAAATCTCATTAGCAATCCCCCATAATTTTACATTATAAGGCTTTATCCTCCCATGTTTAACTCTTAAAGATCCATATTCAGTATCAATGGATCCATTACAATATTCAACCCAATCTGCGGCTTCTTCGGACGTTCCCGACCCATAATTCACGTTGAGATAAGGTTCAGCACCTATTATTTCACAAAACGTTATAAATTCGTCAGTTGCAAATTGATTATCAATATCTGGTCCAACTCCCTTAACTAAGAGATGTTCACGTTTTTTCCAGAATTCATTTATGACTTTTTTTCTCAAATTTTTAGGGCCTATACCATCTTTCCAATGATAAACATCACTATAACATCCTCCAAATGCTCTCAAAACTGATGGCTTCAAGTCTTTAAAGGCTTTTAGAACATCTTTTCTTACTCCATCTCCTCGAATCCCTACAAGTGAAGGAACCTCGTTTACTAATGGGACATTCACTGGATCATAAGCCCATATTCCATTATGGATGCATTCCCCGAGATGTTCGATAAAACCACTATATATTCTAGGATCTATTGGTTTCGTCTTAGAATCTACATTTATGATTATCTTGTTATCATTTTCCATGAAATTCATGAGATATTAGTAAAAATTTTTACTGTATTATTTTGATTGTTAATTAGTTTTTAATTTATTATTATTATTCACGTTAGAAAATTTAAGGATTTAATAAATAGCTAAAAAGAACTTTTAAAAATTATAATAAATTGTCAAACAAGACATAATTAATATTTCCAAAAACTAGGGGATGTATTAAAAAAATGAGTGAAAAATTACCAAGAAGAACTGCTTGGACCATATTTCTTATCTCTATAGCTGGGAATATTGCGTGGGCTGTTGAAAATCAGTTTTATAACGTGTTTCTCTACAATGAAATCGCACCTGTTCCATTATATGTGAGTTTGATGGTGATGATAACTGCTGTTGCTTCTACAGTTACTGCCATTTATATGGGGGCTGTAAGCGATGTAAAAGGTAAAAGAAGATTCTTTATGATTTACGGTTTTATTTGTTGGGCTTTTACCACAGCTATGTTTCCGTTTGCTGCGCTTGTTCGACCTGTAATCATGGCAGTTTTGTTCGCTATTTTATTTGATTGTATAATGACATACTTTGGTGCTACTGCTTATGATGCTGCTTTTATCGCATATATTACAGATGCTACAACAGTAGAGAATAGAGGTAGAGCTGTTGGAATTTTAGAAATAACAACCTTACTATCCACTCTATTAATATATGGAGCTTCCGGGTTTATTGTATTAGCTTATGGTTACTTCTTCTTCTTTATCTTAGTTGGTATTCTTACGGGGGTTATCGGCCTCATTGGTGCTTTATTATTAAAGGATCCTGAACATCTAAAACCATTAAATATTGGTGTGTGGGAACATATAAGAAGTACCTTTCGCAAGGAAGTAATAACGGAGAATAAGAATTGTTTTATACTTTTAATCGGTATAGGTATTTGGGCTATTGGCTTTAATTGTTATTTTCCCTTTATTTTAATTTACCTCCAGCATCATATCGGGCTTTCATTAGAGTTAGCATCTTTAGTTGTATTTTTTGCGTTAATGGTTTCAATAATTTTAGGAATTCCAATAGGTATGCTTATTGATAAGGTCGGGAGAAAGAAAATTGCGATGATGTCCATTCTACTTAATAGTCTTTTTTTAGTTTTATTCGCTTTTTCAGAGGCTCTCATATTTATTATAATTACGGCAATTTTATGGGTACTTTTTATGGCAGGCTGGCATATCTCAGCTCAAACGTGGATTAAAGATCTATATCCTGAAGAAAAATACGGTCAGTTTAGTGGATATTATCTTATATTCAATGTACTTATTGGCATGATTGTAGGACCTCTCATTGGAGGTTATATTGCTACAGTGTATGGAAAGCCTATCGTTATTGATGGAGTACCAGGAACAATACCGCCCCCTTTAGTATTTATAGCAGGAGCTATTATCAGTTTATTTGCATTAATACCAGTCATAAGGGCGAAAGAAATAAATGCGGAATAAAGAGTAAAAATATGTCACAGTAATAGAAATACCTTCTGTGATTCCTTTTTTTTATATTTTTGAGTTCTATAATTCTTTTAATATCTTTTTAGCTACATTTCTCGCACCTAAAGAGGCCCCAGCCACACCTCCACCAGATTCACTATACGCACCAATGTACCAGAGGCCTTGAATTGGGGTACGATGAGCAGGATTTTGCTCTCCCATAACAGGTGCTGTTCCCCCAAAACTATGGCGAATAACGTTAATACGTTTTTTAAAATCATCGGGAGTCATGATGATTTTGACCTCAGATCCTTCATATAAGCCAGGAATAATTTTTTCAGCTTCCATAATTAATTTATCTGCCATTTCTTC
>JBHLNT010000293.1:0-4056 GCA_048941265.1 Promethearchaeota archaeon | reverse complement strand
AACAATGGTATTTTCCTTCAATTTAAAAAAATTTATTCAAGCTTAATTTTAAAAGCAATTTGTCCATCATCAGTTCTGATAATGGTACCTCTATTATTTTTAGATAAAATTCTAAAAACTTCTTCCAAATCATCTTTTGGAAGATTATTAAGTCCTTTTTGATTTGATTCTCTTATCTCATAGATTAAAATTGGACCAACCTTACCTGAATCAATCGCCCAGTCATATAAATTATCTGCCCAAACATCAAGAGTTTTCCAATAAACTCTTAATTTGTATTTCTTTTTTGATATAAATTTAGCAAGCTCTTGATTTACTAATTCATCAGCAATTTCTTTTACTGCTACTTGGCGATTTTGAAAATTTGAAAAAGGTTTTTCAGATATCACTTCTCTCAAATATATAATATGAAGAATAGCATATTTGGCGTAATCAAACATAACTTTTGACCATTCGACTTTCCAAGATTCGTAATCGTTTGGATTTTTCTTTTTATTAGGGATAGTGTACATAAATTCATACTTTGTTTCTTCGAGCCATGGGTATTCATTTAATAGTTGCTCATAAGGACTTAATTCCTTCTCTATAACACCTTTTTCACCAATTATCTCCTCTTCAAGAGTTTGAAGTTGGGTCTCTATATAATCAGCATGTTGTTCATAAGTCCTTTGATCAATATCTTCAAATTGCTTAAGCAAAAATTTATCAATTTCATTTAGCTTGTTTTCTATATCGTCTAATTTAGTTTGGTATCGAGCCTCAGATTCTATTTCTTCGTTTTCAATAGTTTCTGCAGTTTCTTTTGTGGTCTCCTTTTCCTTCAATTCTTTTAATTCCTTTTGCCTCTTTAACTCTCTTAATCTTGCAAGCTCTCTTCTAAGTGCTTCAAGTTCACTTTCCTTAGGCTTCTCCCTTGGTTTCTCTCTTTCCATTTTTTACGCGGACTTTATTGTTTTTTTATTTATTCTCCAAATTCATCCTTCCAATCATCATATTGTTTCAAAATGGTCGGAGTTGTCATCGGTTTGACTTTTTTAAGAGATTTTTTAAAGTCGTTTAAAGTAATATCTCTTACCTTGACTTCTTGATTTGATTTTTCTAATAAACCACTCATATCTAATTCTCGAATCGGAAGCATAATTACTTCACGACATACATTAGCAATATCTCTTCCTGAATAACTCTCAGATCTAGCACCAAGTTCTATATAATCCTCATCATCTAACGCAGAATTCACGCCTGCTGTATGAATCTTAAAAATTGCAGCTCTAGCTGGTAAATCAGGAAGAGGAACATAAACTTTTTTCTCAAATCGAGATAACATGGCGTTGTCGAGGTCCCAAGGACGGTTAGTTGCTCCTAATACAAGTAATGGTTTATCGTGAGATGTTTTTAATCCTTGGATCTCACTTAAAAGCTGTGTCTTTACGCGTCGTTCACCTCCACTCTCAGTTCCCTCGCCTCTTTTAGTTGCAATTGAATCAATTTCGTCCATAAATATTAAACTTGGCGCTTTCAGTCGTGCGACCTTAAACAAAGATCCAATTAATTTTTCACTTTCTCCTAACCATTTACTTAATAAATCTGCTGAAGACGCGCTAAAAAATGTTGCATTACATTCAGTTGCTGCGGCTTTAGCTAGAAGCGTTTTACCACATCCTGGTGGACCAAATAATAAAATACCTGACCATGGCTTTCTTGCGCCTGTAAATAATTCTGGCTTTACCATAGGTAAAACTATTGCCTCTCTTAAAGCTTGTTTACAATTCTCCAATCCTGCAATTTCAATCCATCTTACTTGTGGGGATTCAGTAACTATAGTTCCAGAAATCATATTTAGCAATTCTTGTTCTTCATCGCTCACACCTTCTCCCTTTGTTTCAGATTTGTCTTCAGAAGGCTTTGATATAACACCCCTACTTACAGAACGACCGCCAGTTTTCATTCTTAAAAGTTTAGCTTGGTTGATATAATCCTCTACGCTTTTTTGAACTGTGTGTTGCATCATTGGATTTTTGTTGAATTTCAAAAATTGAATCAAGATTTCTGCTGCTCTTTCATATTTATTAATCGCTTGATGATATTTACCTGCTTTCTCAAGGTTAATTGCTTGACTAGCTTCTTGTTTCGCATATAATAATAACTTCGAATCGCTTGAACTCATAAGATTGAACCTTTTTATTATAAAAATTTAGCTAATTTTTATTGATAATATAACTTTTTTGATATTTATAACTAATCTATTGTAATAATATTAAATTAATTATAGATAAAAAGAAGTGATTTTTTAATAATGTCTGATATTTACTCAATTCGAATGAAGATAAAGTTAATAACTATTTTAGACTTATTGATTGGATTTTTTATGCTCTTAGTATTTCTCCCATTAGCATTATTAGGTTTACATTATTATTTAGTAAGATTACAGTATAGGAATATATCTTTTTTATTTATAATATTACTATTTATTCTCTGTATATTTGAATTTATCACAGCATTAATTGGAATAACGTCTGGCTATTTATTATCAAAATCCAAAATAAATGGATTTCGATTAAGTATTTGGACTCTAATTATGCTAATTATTACTCTTATATTAATATCTATCTTGATTTATATTAATGATTTTGCAAGAGGTCTTACTGGTTTACACTTTCTTGTTGTTGCATTTCAATTTATTATTCTTATCATAGTAATCATAATTTTTTTTATTTTTACCTTAATTATAACTAAAAATAGAATTATAATTGAAGAATATTTTTCTAAAATTAACTCTAACGACGCTAAAATGTAATAAATTTTAAAAAATAACTAATAAATCTCTAGATATTAATTTAAAAGCTGATATTTTTGAGCTCATTAATTTTCACATATATTAGATAAAATTATAGAACTGTTGACAAACTATATTTGCATTTGGATTACGTTCGAACACAAGAATTATTACTATAAAAATATTATAAATACCATACACGAAAAGCTATTTAGAGAAGTCGCAGAAAATCTAATATATATTCAGAGACAATTTAAAGTTCAAATATATGGATAAAGCTCTTATCTTTTTTATATTCAATACAGCCCATTTCCATTTTTTTGAGTGTTATAAGAGTTTTTAGTTCAAAAATACTAAATATAGGATAAAAAAAAAGATATTATAAGAAAAGAAAAATCGGACTACAAATTATTTTATAAAAGGAGTTCTATTATAATAGTATAATAAATTGATTCAAAATTTTTATTTGATCTATTAGATAAAAATAAAATATCTCTAATGGTGTATGTCAAAATATGGGTTTTCTGACTGATTTAAGTAAATGGCTATCAGGAGGACGGAAAAGGGATAATATTCGTTCTGCTACTGTCAGACTTAAGGTATTCAACAAACGGTTGATGAGGCAATCAAAGAAAATGGAAATGAGTGCTAAATTAGCCAAAGAGAAGGCAATAAGATTAAGACGTGATGGGGATCTACAAGGTTCTAAATTCCACGCAAGGAATTATCTCCAAGTTAATAATCAAGCTCGTGCTGTCGAAGCTTTTAGAACTAATTTAGAAAGCTTACAATTCAAACTAGAAAATGCAAGCGCTATCAAGGATGTAGCTGGAATTTTCAAAGGTATTGCCCAATCTGTTGCGGGCTTAAAAAGAAATCTCTCTATTCCACAGATCACAGAGTTAATGAGCGCAATCAATATGGATATAGAAGATTTTGAGGTCACACAAGAAATCACCACAGATGCAATGACAGATATGAGTATGGATACAGCTGTGACAGATGCAACGGTTGATGATTTTTTAGCTGAAGTCGACGCTGAAATTGGTATAGAAACAGGTGTAGCTTTACCCTCTACTTCAGGTGGGAACCAAAAAATTAAAGAGCTTGAAGAAGAGCTAAATAGATTAAAAAGCCAAGAATAATTAATTTAATTTTTGTTTATTCTCTCCTTTTAATAAGTCCTCGCAAAACTTATAAAGATTAAATTCTCTTTTTAAATTGTTTACTAATTTTATAAATCATTTTATAAGTGAGAAAAATGAATCCAGAATTAATTACTA
>JBHLNT010000292.1:0-4073 GCA_048941265.1 Promethearchaeota archaeon | reverse complement strand
TCTGTCCTTTAGATGCTAAATTTTTAATAGTATCAATTAAATCATCATAGCCAAAGTCATGTAATTGTTCTGTTAATGTTCCATTGATATTAAGTGTTAATTTAGCCTTTGGGTTATTTGTGACCGCCTCGAATATTGGTTTATACGATTCATTAACAATTTGTTTAATTACTGGAGGAATTTGTACTGGAGGTTGATAGATATGAAACAAAAAAGCAAAATAGACAACCATAATATAAATTAAAAAGCCTAATCTAATTAATTTTAATAGCAATAAATAAATGATAATTTTTAAATGGGCGTTATTTTAGAATTAAACTATAAAAATCTTTCAGTGTGTATATGCTGATTTGTCCTGGCGCAGTCATCTCTTCCAATGAAGAATACGTCATAAAAGATCCTACTATGATACACATAATTCTTGAGATTAACCCTTGAATTCCTGAACAAAATGAAATTATTTTCTGATTTGAATTAGATAAATTCTCACATAATTTTAAAGCCGTTAGATTATCTTCAAAAGTTTGAGCTGGAAAAACAATTTTATTGATAAAATATTTAAAAATTTTAGGTTTTATTGAGAATTCCTTAAGTAATTTCTTGCGGAAATTATTAATAAGATTTATCCCTTCCTTGTAGGTTAAAGAATTTTCTGTACTGTGATATGAGATAATTAATTTTATACCTTTTTGAATTGCAAGATAAATAATTTTTTTTTAAAATATCTTCCCTAGTATTCATTTCAATATCAATATAATCTGGTTTAGTATCTATAAACATTTTTATAATTTTGAAGCGTTCTTCTGCTGAAATTTTCATCTGACCACCCTCAGATGGATCTCTGAAAGTGAAGATAACATCGTGGTGAGGAGAGATATAAGTTAAAAGCTTATTTAAGAAATCTGGATTAATTATATTTGGATTAGAAATATAATCAAATCTCAATTCAATTAAACTAGGGTTTGATTTTATTGCTTTATCGATAACTAGCTTGCTATCCACTAGATTTGTAAAATTAAAAGGAATCGAGACGCAAATATTATATTTCATGATTTTGAATTATTTAGATTATAAAATAGAAACTTTATATTTCTAAAATCTGTTTGATATCATCTTCAGTAAATTTTAATGTATCTGTACTATCTATTTTTTTTATTTTTCCTTTTTTTTTATAATATTTTATGACCGGTTTAGCGTTTTTTTCATATGCATCCAATCGATTTTTCAAGGTCTCTTCATTATCATCACTTCTTTGTTCAAATTTAATGCTAGCACCACATTTATCGCATATACCTTCAGTTTTAGGGGGAAGAGTATATTTATTATAGATTTTTCCGCAATTATCACAGCTATATCTTCCCAAAATCCTTTTGAATATAAGATCTCTTGAAACCTGCAATAATAGAAGTAGATCAATTTCGATTATATCTGATAATGCTTTTGCTTGAGGTAAAGTTCGAGGAAATCCATCAAGAATAAAACCATTCTGTTTTACATCTTCTTTATTCAATCTATCACGTACCATTTCAATAGTTACATCATCAGGTACTAATTCGCCTTTATCCATATAAGATTTGGCTTTTAGACCAAGGGGTGTTTCGTTTTTTAAATTTTCTCTGAAGATGTCTCCCGTGCTAATATGAGAAATTTCAGGTAAAACTTTTTTTATTTGTCCAGCAAAAGTACCTTTTCCACTACCTGGGGGACCGAATAATATTAATTTTTTCATTATTAATCACTAAATTTTATAATTAATTTGTAGATTATTTAATAGAACATTAGTTAAAATTATTTTGCCTAAAATAACATTAATATTACTATCCTGTAAAATATGAGTAATCCATTTTTTTGACAAAATATTCAACTAACCTCTTTTCTCGTAGATTAAAAAGACTAGTAAAATTAGTCTGTATTGATAATCCATAATACGTATTACCAAAAAATGTACTGGACTTTTTTATAGAATCCAAAAGTAAATTTTTATTGCCTATATGTAGATAAATTGATATATCATTGATAATTAATAGTGGAGTTGGATTTTTATTAAATTCGTTTAATATTTTTGAAGTTTTTTTGTAATTTTTACAAGCATTTTCGAATAATTCCTTGAGATTTTTTGAAGTAAGACGAGGGGGCACAATTTCTCCTTTAAAACGTAAATTACGACATTTTTTACTATTTTTATAATAATCTATAATTTTTCCTCCAATTCTTACATTTTCAAAAATAGTTAGGGGCGGAGCAAAATCTAAAATACTTATTTCTCTTGGATTTAATCCTTTTTCCTCTAAGAGAAACTTAATAAATCTAGCTGTATTAAGTGTTTTTTTAGTATTGGTTTCACCATATAACAGAGTATGATGTTTCAGAAAATTATTAAATTCTAAATTTTCAATTAATTTCCTCATGAGTTTGTTGGATAAAATCTTCTCTTGATATTCCAGTTTTTCTTAAAATTTTCAAAACTATATATCCTAAAATGCAACCAGGAATACTACTTAGTGCAAATAAACTCCAAAAAGATAAAATACCTTCAATAGTAAAAATCCCTTGAATTGCAGCTCCAATGGTACCAGCTATAAAAACAGTTCCTATTGGTTCTGTTAAAGCTGCTAAATCAACATATTTAGGTTTATATCTCCATAAGAAATAAGCTGTAATTGATACAATAATTGCTCCTGATAAATGTCCATGGAAAGCATGAATTGTACCTAGTGCCAGAGAAAACCGAATTATTGCTATTGTTAATGCAGTGGTAGTTGAGAATGCAAATCCTATTAATACTCCAGTTAAGGCATTAATAAAATGAGCAAATGGGAATATTTTTGCTCCAATTATAGGTATAAAAGCAAAAGGGTTAATATGCCCTAAGATAACTCCAATTACAGCAAAAATTGCAGCAGTAGCCATTCTCCGAGTCAGATTTGATTGAAAAATGTGTTTTTCTTCATTTTTTTCATTCAATTCTTCAGACCTTATTTGAGTCATTAGTTTACAATATTTTGAAAATAAATTTCTTTAAAGTTTAATCATATTTTAAATTAATATATAGTTTATCGTTAATAAAATATGAAAAGATAAGATAATGAAGATTGGAAATCATACAATCAATCCTACTAAGATTATTTGTTTAGGGCGCAATTATATAGAACATGCAAAAGAAATGAAGTCAGAAGTGCCTAAAAGTCCAGTATTTTTCGTAAAGACCGTAAACACATTGATCACTAATGATAATCCAATAATTTATCCTAAAATCCTTTTTAATCAACAAGATTATAATCAAGTAGATCATGAAGTAGAATTAGCTTTTATAATATCTAAACATTGTAAAAATATTCAAAGTGACGATACTTTTGAGTTCATCGAAGGTTATACGATTTTTCTTGACATGACTGCTAGGAAAATGCAAATAAGTGATAGAAATATGAATTTGCCTTGGTATCGGAGCAAAAATTTTGATACATTTGGACCTATTGGACCTAGAATAGCTTCAAAAACTGAGATTAAAGATCCTCATAATTTAAATCTCCAATTGAAAATTAATGGAGAAATCCGTCAAGATTCAAATACAAAATATATGATTTTTACTATTCCAGAAATATTAACTTTCATCTCAAAGTTTATTACATTAGCCCCTGGAGATATAGTGGCAACCGGTACACCCAGTGGAGTGGGTCCAGTCCAACCAGGTGATATCCTTGAAGCTTCAATAGAGAAAATAGGAAAAATAACACATAAAATAATCTTAGAAGATTAAATTTTACTAATTTTTACATCTTATCATTTACCTTAGACTTTACATTTAATCAGAATATATATAAACGAGAAATTTCATTATTTTCTGTAGTAGATCATAGGATTAAAAATGCAGAA
Organism: Promethearchaeota archaeon; assembly: GCA_048941265.1. Lineage (GTDB taxonomy): Archaea > Asgardarchaeota > Lokiarchaeia > Sigyniarchaeales > SOKP01 > LW40-45. Next base: position 200 of record JBHLNT010000292.1, on the reverse strand, counting down.
AAAAGTAATAATCGCTTCTGAATCAGCTTATCGTAGAAATTTATTGTCAAATATGCTTTCTTCTCATAAAGAGATATTGATCATCGAAGTTGTACGAAATGGAAAAGAAGTAGTTAATCTTATTAAGAATAAAGAACCAGATGTGCTAATTCTTGATATTGAGTATAAAAGCAAGGATTGGTTAATTCCATTTAATCTCT
>JBHLNT010000291.1:0-4088 GCA_048941265.1 Promethearchaeota archaeon | reverse complement strand
AAGAAAGTGAGGAAGAAGATAAAAAGGAGGATGATTCAGAATCTGATGATGATACTGTAGAAGAGATTAAACGGTTAATTCTAAATTTGTTAAACGGAAATGAAATGTCGACTCCTGATTTGAGAAAATATTTTAAATTGAGTAATTCTCAAATCTGGAAACTAATGTCTGATCTCGAAACTTCACAAAAAGTTAGAAGATCAGATCAAAAGAAAGGTAGAGCAGTTATATGGACAATTAAATAAATAGTTTTTTTAAAAATTAATTTATACTTTTTTTATCGCGTTCTATGTTCCCAATTTTTCTCTTTAGTATATAATCTTGAAAACATAATATAACAAATATCGGGTAAATCTTTATGTGGATTATTTACAGTTATATATCGGAGTATATGATTAATTATGAAAATTGCTAAAAGTTCGATATGATAACTACTAATATCTGTGAGTTTTTCACCTGAAAATGAAATATCTAACCCACTCTGGCTATTCCATATTATATCGATAAAGATTTGTGGAAATATTTCTTTTTTAACCCTCCAACCTTCGGTTGTTTTCCATACTTTAGCTCCTAAAAAAGAAATTAATTTATCTTTATCTTCTTTTTTTAATAGATTGAATGGTTTTTCTCTTTGAATTAGAACCTTTTTCATTAAATCTGTTTTTTTATCATATGCTTTTTCAAATGGGGTCTCATTTTTAATCCTTCCCTCTATAAAGTCTATAGCAATATCAATAAACGTAGCAGAATCCTCTCCAGGTACCCAGTATGCTCTTTCGCCAGAAAAATAAAACTTAAACTCCGCTTCTATATCATCTCCAAATTCATCTCCAAAAAAGGAATAGGACATGTGTATCTTGACTTCTGGAAACATTTCAATAGTAATTGTCCAATCTTCATTAAATCCTATATTTTCTATTTTAGCTCCGAGATTCTCTTCTACTATTTTTTTTAGTTTCTCCATATCTAAATCGATAAATAAAGGGTATTTAATATTGCTAATATCCTCTAATTCTTTTTCATGCGGACCTTTCACTCCAGTAGCGTCAATTTGACCTATTGTCATAAATTTATTTTTCTCATTTGCCATAATTTAATCCTAATTTTGGTCTAATTATTATTACTAACAATGATTTACATTGTATTATTTTTATTTTTTTTTGAATTTTCCTACAAAAAAGCCATGTGTGTGATGCGAAAGGGGAAAAGTTCTCCCCGTCCCGGGAATAATATTACCATCTATTTTATAACTTGATGAAAACCATACTGGTAATTCTAAAGCTTCTAACTGGTTAATGAATTTTAAAATTTGTAATTCACCTTCTTCTGGGTAGAGACTGCAAGTACTATACACGAAAATGCCATTGGGCTTTAGTAAACTAAGGGCACTCTCTATTAATTTTTCTTGAAGTGTTATATTTTGATGCAAAAAGTTTTTGTTTTGCCGCCATTTGAGTTCCGGATTCGTTGCGAATGTTCCACTACCCGTACATGGTGCATCTAATAATACTCTATCAAATGAATCTTTGTATCTTAATGGAAACTGAATACTGTCACAATTAATTATATGTATATTTAAAATGTCGGTTCTGCTAATTAAATAAGACATTTTATATGCCCTTTTGGTAAGAAATTCACCAGCAATTACTCTTGCTTGATTAGAAGTATACTGAGCAATTAGATTTGTTTTATTTCCTGGTGCTGCACACATATCACATATGTATTCAGAGGGCTGAGGGATTAAAACCTTTAAAATTGCTACAGAAGCCTTATCTTGAAAAATTATTTTGTTTGATAAATAGGAATTACATTTTAACACTAAGCTTTTTTTATCATTAGGTATGAATATTAATTCAGGTATCTCTGGATCTCGTTTTATTGGGATATTTTGGGACTTTAATTCCTTTTTTAAAATATTTAAAAATTTTTGATTTGAGAGTTTTAACTTTAAATCAGAGATACGTATAAAATTATCATATTTATGATGATCATTCATAGATTGTATATTTTCTTTCATAAAATTAAAAGACATCACAGGTAAAAGATGTTCGATGAAAAATGTGGGAATTGCTTCTTTTATGCTTAATACCTCTAAATTAGTTTTACCAATTAAAGCATATTTCCAAGAAAATGAGTCTAATTTTTCAATAAACCGTGAAATCTGAATATATTGATCATGGGGTAAATCTAGCTCAGATAATATATTCTTTTTAGTCGCATTTTCTTGGATTTTTCGATAAGTAGTATAAATATATCTTGACATTTCATTTCGAAGTGGATTATGAATATCTAAAGATCTTAGAGTTTTTTGTAAAATAAAGTTCAGTTTATTCCAATATCGAACAATCTCAATATAATAGTGAAAAATAACAGGATGTTCACGACTACATCGTTCTAATTTAACTATTTTTCCATCTATAAACTGATTTAGTAAAGATAGAATTTCATTTATGAAATTTTGATTATCATTTTTCAATTTAATTCAGATGTAATTGTTCTTTATAGTTCTCTAATAATGAGAAACATATTAAATTTATAAATAAAAGCTATTCATTCTTTTTAATCTTGAAAAAAACAAATATCGGTCTCTTAATTACTTTTATTCAAGTTGATTTTATCTTCAATTGAAAAATACATTTTAAAAAAAAATTTTAAAACAAACAAAAAAAATGAAGTGTGAAAAATGAGTGAATCTAGGAAAAATAATGCATTAATTAGGCTATTATCTCACAGAATCCTTTTTGCGCTCCACCTTTTTACTTATTGTGCCGTTATGGGATTATTAGTATTAATCTGGGCAGTAACCGGAGATGGTTTGTTTTGGCCTTTTTTTGCTATCTTTGGATGGGGTTTTGCGAGTGGTTTTCATACATTAGTCTATTTAATGTATAATGATAAAATCGAAGTTCTTTCAAAAATAAGACATGACCCTACTTTCAAGGTTTTATTTGTATTTCATGCCTGGTTCTATATTACTGTAAATCTTTTCTTACTCATCATTAACTTAGCATTCGCACCTGGAGTAATATTCTTTATCTATCCATTAATGTACTGGGGTATAGCGTTTGCATTTCATGCTCTGGGATTCTTTCTATGGGACAGTTCATTGAATCGGGAACTTAAGAATCTTAAAGTTAAATATCCTGATGAAGGAGATAAAAAACTGAAGATGAGGGCTGCCTCAAAAATCTCTAATTTCTGGCTAGTAATAATCCATATTAGCTATTACATTGTCGTAAACATTTGGTTATACACTAACAATATATTAAGACCTTCTGATCCCACGGAACTTATTGAAGCTTCACTTGCATGGGGCAGTATTTTAATAGTGCACATATTTAGCTATTTACTGTTCTATTTTGTAGAATCTATCACACCTGTTATGAAAGGCTTAATTATCAATATCGCGTTCTATATAGTAGGCAATGGATGGCAATTATATCAGTATTTTACAAATCCTTCCAAGATTTTTTGGCCGATATTTTCTTTAATATTATGGGGAATTCTCATTGCTTATCATGCTTATATCACAATGAATTGGAACTCTATTATTGATAAGGCACTCAATACTGTAAAAAGTCAATATGGAGAAGATCTTGATAAATATAAGCTACGATCAAAAGCTCGCTGGTTAGTTTTTTGGATGTGGTCATTTATAGGTCATGTTACTATGTGGGCAGCTGGAATCATTTTAATCGGTATCTATTTTATAATCTTAGGTGTTCAGATTGGATTATTAATCCATCCAGCGATGGGTTGGTTAATTGGACTTTCGATACATGGTGCTATATTTCTAATTGTTATCCAAAACATAAGGGGTTTCTGGAAATCAACAGCAGTCATTCACGTTGCGATCTATATTTCTACTGGCATTTACTTAGTTATTCTCAATGTATTATATTCTACATTTCCGTGGAGCGCAATTGCGCTTGCGGGGTGGGGTATAGGCTTAGGACTCCATTTATTAATGGCGTATTTAACGAAAGATTAATTTTTTCCTTTTTTTTTTTATGAGTATTTAACTTTTTATTTTTTTTAATTGAATTATCGATGGTCGGTAAACCGACATTATTTGAGATTTATCCAAT
>JBHLNT010000082.1:8973-17175 GCA_048941265.1 Promethearchaeota archaeon | reverse complement strand
AATGTATTAATTCATGGTTCAGGATATTTATCACAGAAATATGGAGATCATGGTGCCTTGATTAATGGTTTAGAAGTCGTATTACCCACGGGGGAAATATGTAGATGTGGATCTTGTGCTATTTCAAAATATTGGTTTGCAAGAGGTCCTATTCCTGATTTTATTGGTTTATTTACGAGTTCTTTTGGAATTATGGGAATAGTGACAAAAATATCGATCCAATTATTCCCCAAGCCGAAATTTAGAGAGGTGGTATTTGGAATGATGACAGATCCTAAAAATATTCCAAATTTACTTTTAAGAATTACTGAAACAGGACTAGCAGAGGATATTCTTTTAGGTATGCAGGATAAACCGGAATGGATGAAAGGATATATTTTTATTATTGCATATGTAACTGGAGATTCCCAAGAAGAAATTGATTCCCATGTAAAGATTTTTAAACGTATTTATCGTAAGGCTAATGCCCGATTTATGACTGCGCCAGAAAAAATGAGAAATCTTTATTTGCAAAAACCAATTTTTGCTGCTGGTGCTTCAGATTTCAGAAAAGGGGGAGGATTTGAATACGTTGGAGCAAATATGCCATTAGAGCAAATTCCTGAAGCATATATTAGAGGTGCTGAAATTTCAAAAAAATATGGTATTCCTCCTACGTTAGGTTCAAGACTTATTGGAGGAACCCATAATATTGTTATGTTCTTTTCATATTCATTCAATCGCGCTGATCCTAAGGATATGGAAAATGCTAGAAATGCTCTCCATGAGACAGATAAATTAGCACTGGAATTAGGAGGTATTCCATGGAAAGCGGAAGTAGATGGACAACGTTTAATGCTTGAAAAAATGGATCCAAGTTATAAAAATTTATTAAAAAAAATAAGAAATACTTTAGATCCGAATGGAATAATGAATCCAGGAAACTGGGAGGTGCATTAATTATGACTTCCGAAACTGAACAAGATTGGAAAGATATAATTCATAGATGCTTTCGCTGTGGATATTGTAAATTCACTTATGATTATAATGATTTTAACTGTCCCAGTTATAAGAAGCATCGTTTTGAGACATATAGTACGGGGGGAAGATTATGGCTCATCTATGGGATCCTAAATGGTGATCTTCAATGGAGTGATAATTTAGCGAAGGTCCTTTATTCATGCCCTACCTGTGGTAATTGCATGGAAAACTGTAGATTCGAAAAATTTAATTTCTTGCTGGTAGATATGATTGAAGCCGCCCGAGTTGAAGCTGCTAAAAGCGGATTTTGCCCCGAAAAACAAAAAGTCCTAGTAGACCGTGCAACAAATCCCGAAATGTGGAATCCTTATGGAGAACAAAACTCCGATAATGAAGCTTTAAAGAAAGAATACGATTTACCGGATGAAGCAGAATGGGTTTATTATATTGGTTGCACTTCAAATTATCGACAACAGAAAATTAGAGATGCAACGTTAAGATTACTCAAAAGAGCAGGTCTAAATTTTACTTTAGTGGATGAGCATTGTTGTACAAGTCCGATGTTGAGAACTGGCCAAATTGACATCGCATCTGATTTTATGAATTATAATATTGCACAAATAAAAAATGCAGGGGCTTCTAAAGTAGTAACGTCTTGCGCAGGTTGCTATAGGACTTTATTGAAAGATTATGAAAAATTTGGAGCTGATTTGGGTTTTGAAGTATATCATACCGGTGAGGTGATTAAAAAATTACTAGACGAAGGCAAAATTAAAATTAAATCAAATTATGATAATATAATTACTTACCATGATCCCTGCCATCTTGGTAGACATATGGAGATGTATGAAGTTCCCCGAGAGATAATAAAACAAATCCCTGGAATTAAATTCGTTGAGATGGAAAGAAATAAAAATAATGCGTGGTGTTGTGGTGCGGGAGGAGGTGTAAAAATAGGTTTTCCTGATTGGGCTTTAGAGATTTCAAAAGAAAGATTAGAAGAAGCCAAAAGAACAGGCGCTACTATTTTAACTTCAATGTGTCCTTTCTGTAAGACAAATCTTAATGATGCTAACGAGAAATTTAATATGGGTTTTGAAGTGCTTGATTTAATCGAGATTCTAGATAAATTAGAAATTGAAGTGATACAATAACAAACCTATTCAAAAAAACTTAGTTATTTCTAATTTTATGAGTCTAAAAAAGTATTAAAATTTAATTTCTTTTTATTTTATTCTAATCACTAATTATCTTAAATAAGAATTCAAAATCCAATCTCTATTTTATTAGAATTCAAAAAGTAGTCATTACAGCACAATGATCTGAAGCAAAAGAATAGATGACTTCACTTGTCTGGGGTTCTAAATCAGTTGAACAAAATATAAAATCTATCCTCCTAAAAAGATAATTTGTTCTAAAAGTAAGGCCACGATCTTCATTTAAATGTTTATACGTATCCATTAGTTTTAATGGTTCATTAGTCGTTATTTTATTATACTGTTCTGAGTCAGGACCAAAATTAAAGTCACCCACTAATATAACTCGCTTTAAATTAGCTTTAATGACCTTATTTAAAATATACTCTGTTTGTATCAGATTATCTTCTCTATTTCTTAAGGACAAATGAGTGACAAATATATTCCATTTTTCAGTATTGATAATTATTTCTGCTTTAATGATCGATCGATCATCCTTGGGAGATAAATAGATAATTTCAACATCCTCAATATGGTATTTACTTAATATAGCATTACCATCTTCACCATCAAGTTCATCATGATAAAAATATTCCATGTCTAATCTTTTAGCTATACGCCTTGCTATTTTCTCATTAACTTCCTGTAAACCTACAATATCGGCTTTATTTGATTTAATTTCCTCTGTGATGCGTCCAATATCATATTTATCATCAATTCCTACTCCAGTATGTATATTCCACGTCATTACCTTAATTCTTTCGGTATTTTGTTGCCATTCAATCTGAATTAAGTATATAGTAGTTATTGCACTCGCTAAAGTTATGATCATGAGAATTGTAATATTATTTCTCTTCTGTAGAAGGTGCTTAACCCTCATAATTTTTTAATTTTTTTTTAAGTATTTGTTTATTATTTAAATGTAGTAATTCTTATACGATGATCTTGAAGCATCCGAGCATAAAGTTTCATTTTTTATAGGTTTCAAATCGTACAAATAAAAAATAATTTACTGACAAATGAAGGTTGGACTTTTTTCACATAATTCTTCTAATAGATATCTCTTTATTAAATATTATTCCTAATTTTAATAACTTATAAAAGAAATTGATATAAAATAAGAGAAATTGATCATGTTTTTAGGAGATATTTAAGTTTTGAATCAAAGAATAAATTTATATTATTAATAGATCGTGATAATTCTATGAATAAATTAAAAGTAAAAAAAGTCATAATACATAGAACTGGAATATCATTCTTTACAAATGAGGGAAAAATAGAAGGAAATGGTACTTTTGAACTTGAGTTTAAAATTGATGAAATGAATGATGTGTTGAAGTCTCTATTCGTTCTAGATTCCAGTGAAAAGGGGTATATCTCCTCAATATCTTATGATGCTGCATTAGATACCTTTCAATTATTAAAATCAATTATGTTAAATGTTCCTGATACGAATTCTTTATCATCACTTATTACTCAAATCAAAGGTGCTGCAATTGACTTAACAATAGGGAGTAGTGAAAAAATCTCTGGCACGATAATGGGTATTGAATTAATTGAAAAATTTGTGAAAGAGGAAAAAATAATTGAAAAATTGTTAGCGTTGTTAAAGAATGATGGTGTTATCACAAAAATCCCTTTTTCTGAAATAAGCTCTTTTAAGATTTTAAATGAAGACTTACAAAAGGATTTAAAATTCTTTCTTGATACGGTAATTGCAGGGAAGAAAAAGGATTCAAAAAAAATAACAATTCACTGTGAAGCTGGAGGAGAGGAAAATGAAAGAGCTATTATTGTTAGTTATATAAGAGAATCGCCAGTATGGAAAACGTCCTATCGATTGATTATGAGTAAGAGGCAGTCTCTCGAACAAAAGTGTCTACTCTCTGGATGGGCACTGATCGAAAATACTACTAACCAAGATTGGGAGGATATAGAGCTCTCTTTAGTTGCAGGCATGCCGGTTTCGTTTATCTACGACTTTTATAGACCGATTTATATTCAAAGACATGTAATCCAACCCCCTCGCGTTTTAAGCGCTAAACCCACTGAAATCGAGGAAGGCTTGGAAATGGAAAAATTCGAAGATTATAAGATGAAAGAAGCCGAAGCCATGCCTATGCTAGCGAAGAAAAAAGCGGTGGCACGAGGGGGAATGCCTCCGCCCGCTCCAGCAGGGAGAATAGCTACCTCAACTGTAGGTTTTGCTGCCGATATGGATGACGAAGCGTTACTAGATAAAGTCAAATCTCAAACAGCTACCCAGACAAAAGATTTAGGCGAACTCTTTGAATATAATATATCAAATCCAGTTTCTATTAAAAGAAAACATAGCGCACTAGTTCCAATTTTGACTGAAGAAATAAAAGCAAAAAAGATGCTCCTCTATAACAAGAATGAATACGATAAAAATCCAAATGCGTGTATTGAGATTACGAATGATTCTGGTTTAACTCTTGAGAGAGGTCCTGCAACAATAATTTATGATAATAACCTTGCTGGAGAAGCAATTATCCCCTTTCTAAATAAAGATGACACTCGAATTTTAAATTATGCCGTAGAGCAAGCCGTAGTAATTACTCACGAAGAATTCTCTCAGAATCAAGATGTTCATAGATTATCATTCGGGGGAGCCTATTGTTATGAATATTATTATACCAATTCAAGAATTCTTTATAAAATTAAGAACAAAACTGCTGAAGATAAAGAACTTTATTTAGATCACCCCAAACGATATGGTTATAAAATTTTAGAGAGTCCTATTGAACCAGAAGAAACTCCTAACTTTTGGAGATTTAAATTAACCATTAAACCTAAAGATGCAATTAAATTTGAAATAAAAGAACGTAAGGAAGATTATTCGAGTTATTATCTCTATAATTATACAAAAGAAGATCTCCTTAAAAGAGTAGCTTTTTATGTCCAGCAAAAATTTATAAACCAAGAACTAGAAGCACAACTCAAAGGCCTTAGTGAATTGATTGGTAGGAAAAACGACTTAAATACCAAAAAATCTAAGTTAGAGGATGAAAAATATCAAATGACTGACGAACAGGCAAGACTTAGGGAAAATATTTCTGTTTTAGGTAATACTTCACATGAAAATACCTTAAAAGAGAAATATATCAAAAAGTTAAGTACCCAAGAAGAACGCTTTGAGACAATCTCTAAAGAGATTAAAAATCTTGAAAAAGAATTAATCTCTCTCGATAAGGAAATTGAAGAAAAAATTGAAAATTTAAAAGTATAAAATAAAAAAGGGATTATTAGAAAGTTCTAGCATAACAATGTTAACATTTATCTTTTTTTTTAATATTTTATGAGTAAAATTTTATCTGAAAACATTAGTCTTTGCCTAAGATTTATGATAATATGCTCAGTATGAAGGTATTTTTATCTAATCTAAGTTTATTAAAAAGATAAACTTTTTAATAAGATTTAACTACTTTTTTAATAATCAATTCTACTTAATTATCGTGGTATTGAATTCAAGATGGCATCTAAACTGGGACTTCATAGATTTGCGGGTTTTAGAAGTCTGCCCTATCGTAGTGGAATCATTTACAACTTTGTAACAGATTGTCTTTATGATAGATATGAGAAATATTCAACTATCGCTAAACTTATAGGAAATGGAGCAAAAAAAGTATTTGATCTACCATGTGGCACAGGTTATCTAACAAGATTTTTAAGTTCTTCAACTATTTATACGGGTTTTGATCTGAACCATAGATTCTTAAAAAAAATGCACAAAGATTGGCAAAACGGGAAAATTAAACTAAAGAAATTAATTCTAAAGCAATGCAATATTTTTGATTTTGATAAATATCCTAAAGAACCTCAAGATGTTATAGTTTTATGCGATATTCTCCACCATATTTATGATGCACAAACAAACCGACATATTGAATTAGTAGAGAATGCAAAAAAACATGCTAATAAAATCATTCTATGCGAGCCTATTGCAATAAGACCTCAAGATATGCATGCCGATGCTTTTATTGGAAAAACGACAATGTTTATTACTAAATTTTTTCCTGAGAAAATAATTAAAATTTTAGATTTTTTCTTAGCAGATAATGATGGGATTAATTCTTATGCCAAGCGCGCAAGTTGGCAGCATGATGAAGTGAGTCTAAGGGAATTGTATAAAAATCTGGGTTTTAATAAGATCTTCAAAGTCACGGATGATTTCATTGGGGTCTGGGAAAAATAAGTATTTAAGCATTTAAATTAGTTCAAATTATAAATAGCTTTGTGTTGTTTTTTTTAACTTCAAGGTATTTATGTATTCAATAATAATATAGTATTAATAATTAACTTGAAAACATTATTTTTTCTAAAGTTAAATAGTAAAATAAACCTACTTCAAGGAATGTCAGACATTTGAAGATCACTCTAAGTTTATGGGATATTGGTGGTCAAGAACGGTTTGATTTTTTCAAAACTGATTTTTTCAAAGGAACTGCTGTTGTTGGATTAGTTTTCGATTTAAGCCGTCCGGATACCTTTAAAAATCTCGATGTTTATTTTGACGATTTACGTGAACGATCAGGAAATATTCCAATAATTTTAGTAGGAAATAAAAGCGATTTAATTAAAACAATTGGCGAAACAATTCCAAGAGATATTATTATTCAAACATTAAATCGAAATAATTTAATTGATTATATAGAAACATCAGCATTAAAAAATATAAATGTTAATAAACTTTTTGAAACCTTAGCATTTTCCGCTCTATTAGACTTACGCCCTAGATTAGGAGAAATTGTGGAATCAGATCATGTTAGATTTAAAGTATTATTAGTTGGCGATGCTTCTGTAGGAAAGAGCTCATTAATTAAAGAATTTATTGAAAAGCATTTTGATGGTAATTATAAAATCACAGTTGGATTAGATTTGTTAGTTAAAGATGTATATATCTCAGATGAGGACCTGCCTGAAGAAGCCTTTGAAATTATTAAAGATGCCATCGCAGTTGAGAAAAAGAGAATCAAAGAAATCCGCAAATTAGAGAAAATTTCTAAAGTGATGGCAGAAGAGACTGGAAATCCTGAAATTATTACAGAAGAAATCCGGGATGATCCTCAGATTATGAATCTATATAAAAAAAGAAAAAAAAAAAAAAAATTTTACCTATTCCTCGTAATTGCTAGTATTTTTCTAATTATTGCTATATTGGCTATATTAATCTCATAATATGATAGTTATTCAATATTTCAATTATTTAAATAGAAAAAAAAATAAATTATGTATCATATCATTTTAGTAACATTTAGGTGAAAATTATGAGTATTGATAAACTCCAAGAACAAATCGATGATCTATTAGATAAAAGAGATGCCTTAGAGGAGAAATGCGATACACTTCCGCAATGTAAAGAAGATGATGGATGTGAGACCTGTGCTACGTACAAGAAAATAGATGAAATCGATCATAAAATCGAGGAACTAGAAGCTAAGATAGATGAACTCATGGGCGAAGAAGAAGAGGAAGAAGACGACGAAGATTAACAATTAAAAAAATTTTTGGATTAATTTAGTTGATTTTTTACTTTATTTTTTTCTCTATTTTTAATTTCATTTATTTGGTTAAAATCAATCCCAATTAAAAAAAAAGATTTGCTCTAAAAAGGTTAAATGAAAAAAAAAATTGTGTTTGCTTAAAGAAATTAACCAGTTTATTTATTACATAACGGACATTTTGTATAAAGTTCTCAAAGCCATTGACATAACGTAATTTTGAATCTGGCGTGAACCTCCCACGATTTCCTGTATCCGAGAAATATTGAGAAGGTCATGCATTAGTGTATTATCGCAAAGTCCGGCACCACCCATACTATTGGCACATTCATAACACACATCCTTAGACAACCATGCTGCTTGATATTTGAGCTGACTCGCACCAGCTACTAAAGCTTGAGAGATATTCTTAGGAATATGTCCGCCAAATTTTTCCATTTTTTCATCGAATGCTTCACAAAACTTTAATAAACCAAGTGTTAAAGTGGTGGTTTTTGCCCAGAGATCGGTTAATAGAAAACCTA
>JBHLNT010000082.1:0-8873 GCA_048941265.1 Promethearchaeota archaeon | reverse complement strand
GCAGGTACATTATCGTGGTGTTCATAAACCGGATTTATTGCTAATACCGTGGCTCCTCCTCCCATACCAAACTGAGGATCGAACATATCAATCGCAAGAACTCTCATCAGATCCATTGAAAGACCGTGTTCTTTATAATTCAAATCAATGGCTTCAAACGCATGTTGGCGGGTTATATAACCCTTTTCACCAAATGCAGGGATCCATTCGTAAATCTTTTCATTAGCACTATGGGTTATATTATTTTTTTTTTCAAAGCGCATGCAAAATCGTTCCACCTCACGTAAAAAGTTGAACTCATCTTGGGATAAAATTGACGTTAAATTATTATTCAAGAAAGCATAGCGATTTTTAAGACTAAATTTTTCAAGAATTTCATCATTTATAGCTTGAGCATATTCAGTTTTTTCTAATGGCATTTTTTTCACTCATTTTTTCATTCTTTTTATTTTATTGTATAATTTAATATAATATTTTATAGAATTACATATCTCATTAAAACTTAGTTCTCCACATAAATTTCTAATTAGCGGTAATAATTTAAAAACAAACTATTTCTTCCAAATTTAAAGTTGTTTTAGATTAATATTTATTCAAAAAATAAAAAAATAAGAAGGTGATGAAAAGCTTTTACTTTGCATCTTGTTAAATTATATCATTTTGAAGAGTTGTCTCAATGCCATAGACATGATGTATTGCTGAATTTGTCTGCTTCCACCGACGATTTCTTCGATTCTGGAAATGTTTAAGTAATCATGCATTAAGGTATTATCACAAAGTCCGGCGCCTCCCATTAAATTAGCAGATTCATAGCATACCTTTTTTGATAGAGATGTGCAATGAAATTTAAATTGAGAAGCAGAGGCCACTAGTGCACGTGCGATGTTGGCAGGTAATTCTCCGCCAAATTTTTCCATTTTCTCATCATAAGATTCACAAAACTTAAAAATACCCCATGTTAAATTAGTAACTTTTGCCCATAGTTCGGCTAAGAGAAAACCTACACCTTGAAATTTCAAGATTTCTTGATCGAATTGTTTTCTCATATTTGCATAAATTGCCGCATGGGATAGAGCCCCCCAACATTCAGCTATAGCCATAGCTGCTATACCAATTCGTTCTGGTACTAAACCCTCAAAGAGATGTTCACGACCTCTTCCCACTGGTCCTAAAATATATTCTTTTGGAACTTTCAGATTTTCGAAAATTTCATGGCCTAAATGAACTTTTGGAACCCAGGGAATATAAACTCGTTCACAGTTCCATCCATCCCAAGAACTATTAACAAGGAACTGAGCCATTTTATTTCCATTATTTTGTTCAGCAGTGGCATATACGACGGCCCATTTTGATTTTGGGGCATTCGTATTAAAAATTTTTCGTCCATTGAGTAAAAAACTTCCATCTTCTTGTTCATCACAAGTCGTTAATTGATGAACGGCATCAGATCCTCGTTCTGGTTCTGTAATACAGATACAACCTGGACTTACTCCTGTAGCCAAATCTTTCAAAGCTTCTAATCTCACAGGCAGATTTTCGTGATGGACGTTGATCGGGTTGATTGCGAGAACTGTAGCTCCTCCCGCCATAGCAAATTGAGGATCAAATATATCGATAGCAAGATTTCTTAAGAAATCTGGTACTGCACCGTAAGGATCTTGATTTAAATCACAACATTCAAAGCTATGAGCTCTGGTTATATATCCTTCTGCGCCAAATTCAGGAATCCATGAATAAATGTCTTCATCCATTCTGTGAGTTATATTGTTTTTCTTCTCAAATTTTAAACAAAATCTCTGAACTTTTCTGAAAAAAGCAAATTGTTCAGTCGTTAAAATCGGTTGAAGGCAATTATTTACCCAGGCATATCTATTCTTGAGGCTTAGCATCTCAAGAATTTCGTCATTTATTGCTTGAGCATAATTAGATTTTTTTAACAATTCTTTTATCACTTTGTTTTATTTTTTTTTTGACATTTAATATCTAATATATTATGATTAAGAGATTTTGATAGTTTTTTAATTTTTTTAAGTAAGTTATTAAAAAAAGATTACCACAATGAGATCAAAAGTAATTATCATTTTCAAAATGATATTTTTAAATTAAAAAATCAAATTTCGCAATCTAGACGAGAATTTTTTAGCAATGATAAGTGCAGTCTCAAATGGACAATTATGCTTAAATTGAATTACCGAAATAAAAGAGTTAATTCCTACTAAACTTAAAATTCCGAAGCTTTCTAAAGTAATTAATTCATTAATTTTATTATTTCCGATTAAAAATCGTGCCTCGAGGAGTTTTATTATTTCTGATAACACATTAGGATTTAAATATGATACAATAACTCTACCAGTTTGTGTTAATAGGGCAGATGCCATTACAAATGATGAAAAAGTATGTAATTCGTTAATAATATTCAATAAATCTTTCTGAATTTCTTCGGATACTAATTGTTTGCTTTTTTCCATAATATCGTCAATATTCTTTTCAAATTCAAAAAATTTCGATATCTCGCCATCAAATTCAGTTAGAGAGGCTAATTCAAATTTATCTAGAAATTGCGTCTTAACTTCTCTTAATTGGTTCCTGAGCTCTACTAGATTATCAGTACGATCTGCAAATATTGCAAACATTAACTCTTCCGCTTTAATTTTTTCAATTTCAAAAATAAACCGAAAGGGTCCAACCTCTATCTCGGAAAGCTTTTCTGTTTTAAGAGTTTGTTTCACAAATGAAAAAATAGCGGAAAGAAAACTGCTAGTGAGCTTTACATCAAATATATCCTCATAAGATTTATGAAAAATTAATTCGCCCGTTGTTGCTTTCATAATGAAGATATTTTTAATCATGAATTCACAAACCTTTTCAATTTATAGATTTTTCCTTTAAATTTGTCTCAGATTCTTTAATTTACTTTAGAACGTGTAATGTGGTTTAAATTTAGGATTTTAAAATAATATAGCTTCTGTTTGTCATTAAAAAATCTTAAAACTTTTCTCATCGATATTTGTTTAATAATAGTATTGATATAAAAATCTGTTCTAAATTGTATTCGTTCGTATATAAGGAAATAAAAATTACTGTGGAATTTTCTCAAATCCTTGATATTCAGTAGAAAAAACAAGGGACTCAATTATAAAATTTTTAATACTACTTTTTTAAATATTAAATTAGGTAATTATAATTGATACATTTAATTTTATTACAACCAGAGAATATGAGTCTTAGAGAAAACATTATCGAAAAATTATATGAATTGTATAATTCTTCTGATATTCCAATTGATATCATTGATAGATCCGAGAATCTGCTGTTAATGATCCATCAAGATGATTTGACCATCGCTAATCTTGCCCACGAGCTCCCTCCCAAAGATATCCAGAGATTAAAGGAAGAAAAAAGGGAAGTTGCCAGATATAACATCTCGGAACAGAGACTCTTGTTATCAATTATTATTAGATTGTTAACCACTAATTTAACATTGCTCCATTCTAAAGAAGAACGTTTGGAGTTTTATATGAGCTTACCCTCTATATTTAAATCAGTCTACGAAACACTCTATACGTTTCTGCAAAATAAAGTCTAATCTTTTCTCGCAACATAATGTACCATTAATTCTCTGATTTAATTTCATAATACCTGTTTTTCACTCTTTTTGCGAACTGAATCATATATCTAAGCCCTCGAAATTGGATCCCTAAATACTGAATTAACTCATCAAAATTCATTCTCCTATGAAGCTTGCCTTTTCCTATCAAAGAAAAAATGCGGAGTATGAAACTATTTCTCAAGTTGTTAAATCTGGATGGGATTCTATGGGTCCTCCGAAAAAATATGGCATCTTTTATATAATCCAGGATTTCCTTTTCTACTCTATTTTGCTCAATCAGCAGCTCAATGGTATTTGCAATGGCCCGAATCGAAGTGAATCGAAAATCTTTTTCAAAATAAATGCACAGATAAAATCCGAACTTAAATACCCCTTTGGTAAACTGCTGCATTGAGGCATTCATATCCTTCCCAACTATAGCTTCTTTAAAGGAATTATCTAGATGATACAAGCTCCGAGCTAAGATATTATCGTAATCAAATTCGATTCTTGTAATGTCAGGCAACTGATCTCTGATATCTTTTCCATATAAGAGCTGGGAATTTTGAGGAAGCTTTAAATCCAAAAGGCTCCATTCATAATTGGAAAAAGATTGTGCTTCGAACAATTGCTTTTCCTGGTATGCTTCAAGGTTGTTAAAGCTCAGCCACACTTCATGGTCATTAATTTCTTTTTTTTCATACCTCACGTCTGTCCAGTCTGGTTTCGGGATATTTTCTAAGGATTTTACGATAACAATGATATCCAGGTCGTTTTTGATCCAATCTTTCGGTAGCGAATTATCAAAATAACTGCCAATACCAAAAATGGAGATAATATTATCTGAGAACTGTTCTATTAGTTCCTCAAGGACCGTATCCAAGATTGAATCTATGGGTTGTTTTGGACCATTCAATATTATCTCCAATACACTCTCTTATATATAAATTTTTCAGTCTCTTTTTGTAATGTAGAAAGATAATACTATATGCTTAAGACTTCGAAATCAAAAATCTCCGGGTTTTTATCGATTTTTTCGGTTAACTAGTTTACAATTTTATTTTAGAACTACATTTTCCTTAACTAATAAATGGTTTATATCAAAAAAATCTGACTGGCAATCATATCTGCCATATGAAGTAAAGTTCCCAGCTTATTATTGTTGTATGGTTTGTACCTGGACCAACTGCCATGGTGAAAGATAATTGCCAGGCACATCTCCTCATCATAGGGGATCTTATATCTTCTGAGTACGGCCATGGTACCATCTACGTGATAATCCCGCCCTTCTAACGCATGGTTCAGCACGATTTCATAGTGCGCCGCCTCCAGATCTTTTTTGGTCGTATAAATTTTATTGCCCTTTTCTTTCTTTTTGTAATTGTAATACGCTACTTTTCCAAAATCGTGATATATCGAAGTCAATACGGCTTTGTTCATATTCAGTTGTTTATCCATGGTTTTAGCCATAAGATGTACAAAATTTGAAACCAGTAGAGTGTGGTCAAATAACCCTCCTATATAATAGCCATGTTCCCTATTTAAGGACGCAGGGAGTCTCCTCATCTCAAGGAGGATTTTTTCAATTTTCGTCCTTATGGGCTCATCCAAATCAGCTATATTAAGGAAGAATTCAAATGTCTTACTCCTAAAATTGAGTTTTGAGTCCAATTTTCTATGGATATAAATCGAAGAACACGATGGCTTATAGATATCACCTGGCAATGTAGGTGATCGGGTAACTCCCTGAGAATTCAAAAAAGAATCGATTTGAAGAAAAGTCTGTTTTGTGGTAGGCTTTTGTTTTTCTTCCATGTCTTTTGTATCAATGTTCACTATTATATTATAACAGACTCAAAAGAAATTCTAAATTATAAATTTCTTATTAAAAAAAAAGCTAAAATTAGCCTAATTTGCTTATCAAGTATCACAGTCAATTAGCGAGAATTGTAAGTATTTTCTACTCTTTTAACTATTTCGATAACTATTGAAAATGTTAGAAGCCGTCGAACTTTGCCCATTCATCTTCTTCCTCTTCCTCTTCTTCCTCCTCATAATCTTCTAGTTCATCGCTCCCATAATCTTCGGCAAATTCCTCTTCGAGTTCTACTTCATCATCAAAAGTAATCATTTTTTCTAGATCTGTAACAATTTGTTCGGGAGCTTGTACTTTAATTTCGGGAATTGGTTCTTCTTCAAGTCTCTTCTTCTTTTCAACTAGTTTTAAATAATCACCATGAATTTTTATGGTAATAGGTGTTTCTTCTTGGAGTAATCTTACAACAACCTCTTCACTACTGGAGGTATCATGCGGCATTCTCATGACAAGTGCTCGAGAGCCCTCAAAAACACCAGAGATAATTTCTACGGTGTCTCCTTCTTCTAAGAATTCTGTTACGCTTCTTGGTACTAAAACATGTTTGATCTCTTTCAATTTAATTTGTCCAACAATGCGTCCCTTAATATGAGGTATACCTTGTATAGCAATCTGCACATCGCGCTTCTGTGACGCTTCAATAAAGATATATCCAGGTAATAGGGGGCTCACAAGCATCGCTTTAATATCCGGAACCGTGTCTAAGATACGAAATCGATAAAATATTTGTTTTAAAATATTGCTTTCTTGATTTATAGTTGTCCTTACAGCAAATAAAGTGGTTAAGTCTTCTACTTCTTCACTAATTCCTTCATTAACCATACCATCTAGTTCAGCATTTTCTCCGTTGGGTTCTTCAATTTTTTCATCATGATTTGACATTATCGTTCCTCATTTAATTTGGGTTTAATTTAAAATTTTTTGGAAAAATAAGTATATATTACACAAGGTAATCATAAATTATAAAATTTTGCTTTTTAAAGGGGAACTGCTTAAGAAAAGATGGATAATATCATTGAATAAGTTTTCATTAACTTTATTTTTATTTCAAGATTCTAAAGGGTTTTTATTTTTAAAATTTTAAAGATAAAGAGAGATTCTTAGACTTATTTTGTAGATTTTGAATTATAAAGAAAGAGATTAAATATTTGATTCATTAGAATGGTATATTATTAACATCTAATATTTCGGGAACTCTATTATTCCTTGAAAGCCATGAAATCTCGTTTTTCATATATCTCCAGGTTATTTCACATTTTCCGCGCTCATCCTTAGTTTCCGTAGCCCATTCCCAAGGATTTACAATAATGAGATCACCTTTTCTTATCCATACTCTTTTTTTAATTTTTCCTCTGATTCTACCGATATAATGTTTGCCATCTTCAGCAAAAACTTCCATACGATCATTTCCTAAGATATCTACTACTCTGCCAAACAGTTCACCAATTTTTTTATCTGGCATTTTAATTCTGGATGGAACTATTTCTGCGGGAGCTTGATAGTTCCTAGATTTTTTCCCTTTTTTTTGATCCTTTTTCTTTTTTTTAGCCATAATTATTTACTTAAATTTAAAATTTCATAAATATTTTTTTATTCAATTTTATCGTCAGGTTTATATTCTCCCTTAATAAAAACAATCTTAATTGGTTTATCAGAATCATTTCGGATATTATGCATTTCTTTTGGTTCACATAAAAATACAGTTCCTTGGGGGGCCTCATATTCTTTGCCATCGATAATCATTACCCCATTACCTTCCATAAAGTAAAAAGTTTCATCAATTTCATTGTGCCCGTGTGGTTTGCTGCCCATATATTCACCAGGTTTAAGTAAAATCAATCCCCAATCAATACTTGGACCACGCATTAGGTATTTAACTCCTGAATCTGTATTCCGATAGTCAAATTCTTCTTCATTAACTTTCTTAATTGTGGTTCACCTTAAAAATAATTATTATAAAACAAATTATCTAAATTAAGTTATAAATATTATTGTAAAAAAATTAAATGTTTTAATACTTCAATTAAACATAGTGTAATGTATATTTTACAAAGAACTTTAAGAACTAAATAATAAATTAATAGATTTGAGAAGAACATAAAGATGAATTTTATGATACAAAATTTTAATTTTGCTAGCATTCCGCATATAATTTTTGGAGCTGGTAAACTAAAAGGACTTTATGATCTCATCCCAAATTTCGGTAATAACATATTATTTGTGATTGGTGGAAATTCACTAAGGCGATCAGGTAAATGGAACGAAATTTCATCCGCAATGGAAAATAGATCAATAAATTATTCATTTGTTTCTGTGGATAGTGAACCTTCGCCAACTCTCATAGATGAGATTGTTGCGAACTTTAGGAAACAAAAAATTGATTTAATAATTGGAATAGGCGGAGGCAGTGTTACAGATGCGGGTAAAGCAATATCTGCGATGCTCACTAAAGATGATTCAATCAAGAATTATCTCGAAAGAGTGGGCACCAAACTACATGATGGAGCAAAAATCCCATATATTGCGATTCCAACCACATCAGGAACTGGAAGTGAGGCCACGAAAAATGCCGTCATTTCAGATACGGGTCCAGAAGGTTTTAAAAAATCTCTTCGACATGACAATTTAATTCCTAACATCGCATTAATTGATCCAGAACTCATGATTTCATGCCCACCTTCAATAACAGCTGCTTGTGGAATGGACGCTTTTACCCAATTACTTGAGGCTTATGTGTCAACTAAGGCTAGTCCCATGACAGATGCCTTAGCCTATAGCGGGATAAAACAAATGCAGAACAACATGATTCTTGCCTGTTCTAGCGGTGCCACAGATATAAATGTCCGAGCAGCTATGGCTTTTGGTTCACTTATGTCAGGTATTACCCTTGCAAATGCAGGTTTAGGAATAGTTCATGGATTAGCTTCTCCCATAGGTGGTTTTTTTGATATACCCCACGGAGTTGTATGTGGTACGCTTTTGGCAGAAGCTACAAAAATAAATATTAAAAGGCTAAAAGAACAAGGATCTGCTGGAAAAGCAGCATTAAAGAAGCACGCAAATATTGGTGCACTCTTATCTGGAGAAGCTCCCAATCTTAAAGGAAATATTGATAAATCTTGCTCGGTGTTAATTGATATTCTTGAAAAATGGACTGTAGAACTAAAGATTGATCGATTAGGTAAATATGGAATAGCTTCCGAAGATATTGAAAAAATTATCAAAAATACAAGATTAAGAAATAATCCTGTTAATCTAAACGATAATGATATCAAAACAATAATTTTAAACAGATTATAATGTAAAACTTAACAAATTTATTTCTAGTTCAAACTATAAAATTTTCTTTAAAATTTCTCTGGTCAAGCTTTCAAAACTAAGTTCCACATTTTCACCTGTTTTGGAAGA
>JBHLNT010000290.1:0-4092 GCA_048941265.1 Promethearchaeota archaeon | reverse complement strand
AATAATGCGGGATCTAAAATGTCAACTCTATTTGTTGCCCCTATGAATTTTACATCTCCTCTTTGATCAAAACCGTCCAGTTCACTAAGTAATTGCATTAAAGTCCTTTGGACTTCTCTATCTCCAGATGTAGCATCTTCCATTCTTACTGCAGCAATAGCATCTAATTCATCTAAGAATAAAATAGTGGGGGCCTTATCTCGTGCTAAGTTAAAAATCTCCCTTACGTAGCGTGCGCCTTCTCCAATAAATTTTTGTACTAATTCAGAGCCTATTATTCTTATAAAGGTAGCTTGAGTTTCGTGAGCAACTGCTTTTGCTAATAAAGTTTTACCTGTACCAGGTGGACCAAAAAATAATACTCCTTTTGGAGGTTCAATACCAACTTTTTTAAACAATTCAGGTTTTTTAAGTGGTAATTCCACAACTTCCTTAACTTCTTGAATTTGTTCTTCGAGACCGCCCACATCTTTATAAGATATGTCTGGAATTGAATCACTCATTTCCATACCTTTTACAAATGGATCTAATTTAGTTGGAAGAACTTCCATGATTGCATAAGTACGCTGATTTAATGCGACTTGCATTCCCGGATCTAGTTTACCAGTTTTTAAATTTTTACTCTTATGCACTACAAAATCAGGACCGGTGGAACTCTTAATAATCACTCTTTTTTCATACTCGTCTAATGTGTCTATTACGGTAGCAGTAATTAAAGGAGGTTCTCTTAACAGATCAATCTCATTTCTTAAATCGTGTAATTCTTTTTCTAGTCTTAATCTCTGACTATCAATTAATTGCTTCTCATTTTCAAGCTTTCGAATTCTCTTTTCAAGATGTTCGACGTAATTTATTAAATATTGCTTATCTTTCGGATCTTTTTCTTCTTTATAATCATCTGTAGATGTCGGCATAAAAAATGAAATATGTTTTTTTTTTTACATATTTAATTGTATAATTCTATTCAAGTATTTATTCTTAATTGAAACTTAAAACAAGTTTTCTTGTGTGCTTTTTTATTAAATAAAAAAATTTTTACATCGTTAAGAAAAAGATATTACAGTGGATAAAAACAACTTTTAAGATTCTAGACCTCCATTTAACTCCATAAATAACTTTAAATTTGTCAAAGTTAATAACAATTTAATTAATGATTATCTTCAAAATTAACAACAAAAATTTGAGGTGAAAATTATGCCATACTTTGATAATGAAGGCGTTAAAATATATTATGAAATGGAAGGGAATGGTCCAGATCTAATTATGATTCATGGCTTTGCTTCTAATATTGAGAATAATTGGAAACAAACTAATTGGGTTAAAATTCTTAAGGATGATTATCATTTGATCCTCATTGATAATCGTGGCCATGGAAAAAGTGATAAACCAATAGAAAAAACTCAATATGGGATAAAAATGGTCGAGGATGTTATTAAATTGATGGATCATTTATCTATTAAGAAAGCTAATTTTTTTGGTTATTCAATGGGTTCTCGAATTACATTAAATTTAGTTATAAGATACCCTGCTCGTATTAAATGTGCAATTCTGGGGGGTTTTGGATTTCCATCAGAAAAAACAAACATACGTTCAATATATCAACCCATCATTAATGCTCTTCTTGTAGAAAATCCTAATCAAATTAAAAATCCTATAGCTCAAGAATTTCGCAGATTTGCAGAGTCAACTGGCGGAAATTTGAAAGCATTGGCAGCTTTAATGACAAATTATATTGAAGACCCCGAGATTATGCTCACATCTGCTAAAGAGATTAAAAAGGAGCTAAAAAAAATAAAAATTCCTATATTAACAGTGGTTGGCTCCCAAGATATCTTAATTGAAAATAAAACACAAATCGCTGATTTAATTCCAAAAGCATGCCATATTCAAATCCAAGGCCGAGATCACTTGACCGTAGTTGCTGATAATAAATTTCATATGTTTGTTAAAGCATTTTTAAATTTTGTAAATAAAACATAGTTTTAATATAATAGATTTTTTAAAATTTTTTTTCTATTAAGCTTTAGAATTTAATCTGTTAATCAAACTATTTAAGCAATCAAACAGAATCTTTTTAATTGCTTCATAGCCTAAATCAATTTCTATATCATTATCATGAAAATCATCATTTTTATAAAAAGCTTTAAAAATCTTGTCTGTAGATCTAATTTTTTGAACAGTATCGACAAGAAATGAATATATCAGTCCACTTTCGTATTTTTCTTTCATGATTAATGTAAGCATGGCTAATTCTCTCTTTCCACGAGCCCATTCAGAGAAAACTTCGAAATATAAATTTATGATCCTTTTTTTTTTATTGATTAGGATTATCTCAAAAAAAGATTCATTAATCTCTAAGTCGAAAAATCGTATAACTTTTTCAATGATATCTTCCTCTAGTTCTACATCGGGGTAAGACATCAAAATTTCTGGTCCTTTTACCTTATGAAAAAAGGTTAACACGAGATGCATTATAAGTCTCTTCTGACGTGTAGTTATTAGTAGTGTTATCATTTTTATATTTGATTAAAAGCAAAATTAGGATGGCTAAAAACTCTAATGTCATTTAAAATTACTAAATAGATTATTAAATAGAGACTGAAAAAGGGAGTTTGAAAAAATAACTCGTTTTTATCCTTAAATTTTTTGTCAAAATGTCTAAATTCGGTTCAAATACCTGCAAATATGGAGGTTTCTCTCTGGCATCTTTATTTATTTTTGAAGCGATAAAAAAATGAGGTATAAACGCTGGAACTAATACATTTATTCCAATTTCATATTCAAAAGCAATCAAATCGTCGATTTTAATATTATATATTTTATTTTGAATTAATTTAATTCTCTCATCAACAGATTTTTTTGAAAATTTTTTCACTAAGGAATTCGGAAAATTTGGAACAACTAAATACGGTTTGCTTTATACATTATCAGACGATTTAAGAAATACCACCCATTCTGGAAAAGGATGGATTTCTAATAATCTTTCAGATTCTAAATCAAGGACCAGATCTCCTACCAATAGAGGGCCCATTTCATAATTATATCTAACTTTGAATAGATTAATATCTTCAGGAGGAAGCTGTACTTCAAATAGATGACGATAAGTATCTGGATTTTCATTATAAATTTCAAGCGTAATGATTTTATTAAGTTTAACTAAATTTTCTGTCGTTTTTAAAAAATGAGATTTATTTTTTTTAGTTAATCAATTTACTTTAAAGTAGATAAAAAAAAAAGGAATTTGAGATTCATTAACATCACTTTTTTCTCTGTTAGGCTCACTCTTTAATTCTTCTCAATTCTATTTTAACTACATTAAACCTATCCATACATTCTAGCTCCACAATGTCAGGATCTGAAACCCATTTTTCAGGAAATGATCCCCCGAACTGTAGCATGATAATATAAGGGAATATATCATGATAAAAAAAGCCGCATAATCCTCCAGTCTCATGCCCACTCAATTCTATCTGATCTCCCATTTTATGACCGGCGGTGCAAAAACCTTTTACACTTTTTATTGTCCCAATAATTTTATAGCCTATTTTTGGTTTTTTTGCCATAGTTAATCACAACTCTATTGGATTTTAAATTAGATTATAATTTAATTATTCAATTTTTATATTTATATATATATTTTGTATTAGAATAGAAAATTCTAATTTAATATAAGAATTAATAAGGAAAAAGTAGATACTTATAAGATATGCATTAAAATTTTGAAAAATATTCATCGCAAAAAGCTTAAGGTCAAAAAAAAAAGTAGATTTTTAAAGTTTTTAACGTCATTATTCTGCTAATTCTCGATTTATCTGTTTTACTGCCAGTAGTGTTACTGAAGTTAAATAAGCCGTTTGGGAAGCCATCAATAACCATTCCCATAGGGGTGCCCATTGCCACCATGGCAAATAGGTCCAAAAATTATCCGTATACCACAAATAAGGCACTGTATAAAACATATAAAAGAATATTGGAATTAAAATCCAAGTATTAATTATAAATAAAATTCGCACTTTTGTTGGATGTTCTATTCCAATCTTTTCCTCAAGTATATCTGGAAAAATTATAAATTGTGAAGCCACAAGAATTCCA
>JBHLNT010000289.1:0-4104 GCA_048941265.1 Promethearchaeota archaeon | reverse complement strand
ATTATTTTTTTAGGGATGAAATGACTTAAATGGCATCCAATTATATCAGGATTATAATTTTTTATGTCTTTTTCAAGCTCAGATTCTGTAGGAAATCTCCCTTCAAATATTTTTGATTGGGAAATCTCATTCAGTCTTTTCCAGAGATCTATAATCTCATTTAGGATTTCTTGGCTGATTTTTTCATTAGATCCAAGTTCATGAGGAGTAAAAACATTGGAAGTAAAATATATTTTTGGTTTATAAGTCATAATCAGCGCTCAATTTTTCCAGGAAGATAAAAAGCATATTTCTTTTTAAAGACTTTAGTTTTAAGGTATCTGTCAAATTTTCTTACGCTTTGAAATATAACCCACATATTTGCATCACTTTTATAATATTTTTGAACTTCCTCCAAAGTTATTGGTTCTATTTCAAATTCATTAGCTTCCTTTTCAAAAAAATTATTAACAAGCTTAATTAACCCTGGAACTAATTCTGGTTTTTGTTCTTTAAAAAAATTAGCTACTAAATCTATAGTTACTTTTCTCCAATCATAATATCTACCAACAGTTTCTCCAAGAAATAGTGCTTTCAATAACCATCTTAAGAAAGAAGGCGCACTTTTTAAAAATAACTCTGCCTGCATTGCTTCGGCACCATTTATTCTAAACATTGGTGTACTTGTATCTAAATAGTAAAGTTTTGTATTTAATTCGATTTTTGGATTGTTTGGATCATATCCAATTACTGCAAAATTGGATATCTGTCCATCTAATCCCAAATCAATTTTTTTATTATTTTTACTAAAAGACCACACCTTTTTCATTTCTCGCATAGCTAACAAAATTAACGTTTTAATATCTGCATGTGGGAGTGTATGGATTATTTTATTTCCTACTGATTCTGTTGGTATTTTCTCTTGAACGCAATAAAATTGAATATTATCATCATCATCATGAAACCAAGCAATATCATATTTAGGAAGATTCAACCCCACATCTTCTTTAAGAATCCTATTGTACTCATTATATGCCCAGATGTGCCTCCTCACTTGATCTTCATTATCGAAAATAGGGATTCGTTTATAAGCCAAGTGTTCAGGATCTGCTAACATTTCGAAAACCAAACTAATTTCTCCATATCCTAGAATTTTTATAGGAACTTTCCCCCCTTCAGGATTAGTAGTATCAATAGATCTCTCAAGTTGCTTTAAAAGTTGAATATCAAGTTTCATAATTAATCATAGTTGTAATTAGTAATTAAAAAATCTGCCTTCTGAACTTATAAAATTATTCGTTTTTTAATTTTTACTTCAGTTATATCTAGGGATTAAAATTTAATAATATCCTAATTTCTCAATAAGGGTTTTTGCTATTCCTAGATTCCGACTTGCCATCGATAGGGGTTCCCAGGGCCACTCACATCCTGCAGCATACATATAGAACCCTCTTGGTTTTCCCATTTGGATGGTATGCTCAATCTCTTTTATAACCTCAAACGATGGATAAGATAAACTCCCCAAAATTTGAGTATTAGTATTTCCTCTAATACAATTATTCTTTCCTATTTTTTCTTTTGCCTCTTTTAAATCTACTTGGTAATCTAAATCTAAAATTGCGGCATTAGTGCTAGAGACTAATTTTAACATGTCTCGTCCTTCCTTATCTATTACTGAATTGTCACCACAAATGTGATATAATACTGGAACATTTTTTTGGATATAGTTAAATAGATCTTTTGTCGCATCTAAACAACATTTTTCATATCTCATTGGACCAATTTGGGAGATAGCGGAATCGCCTGCACCAATTATATCTGCTCCTGCTTCAATTTGCAAGGTTGCGAATTCTTTCTGAACTGGAAGTATCCTATTTATAAGATTTTTTATTTCTTGAACCCATTCAGATTTTTTGCATAACATTAATACATCTATCAACCCAAATAAACAGCAAATTTCAGCAAAAGGAGCTTCAATCCAACCAACAACACATTTTTTATTACCAATTCTTTTTGAAAGCTCACTTACTGCTTTAATCCTGTTTTGAATTCTAATATTTTCTAATAGATTTGGTGGTTCAAATGATTCAAATTCCTCTATATTTAATTGAGTTTTTGCTACAGGTGTATGACCATCCCAATTTATTTCAACACCCCACGCGTTTGCTTCTCGATATGCATCTGTAGAAACATTTACATGGTCAATTTCGAAAAACTCTGAACACCTAATTTGCGCATCAGCCAAAATGTCTGGTTTTTGACAATAAATATGATTATAGTCAACCCCAACTAAACTTGCGGCTAAATGCATTATAAAAGGATTAAAAGGAATTCTTTTTGGGATACCATCTATCGCAGATAATGTCAATTCTAGTGAGCTCATTATTATTAACTCTTCTAAAAATCTTTTTATTATTCAGAATTCTTTTACTTTTTTCTTCTCAATGTTTCTTGGAATTCTATTAAGATACCTAAATCTTTTTCTGTGTTGAAATAAGCTGTTTTTTGTTTTCCAATTATTCTTTCATGCAAGAGTTCATATCCTTTATCTAAAAATTCTTTGATAATAGAATCTATGTCATCGACAAATACTCCGAAATGGTGTAAGCCTTCTCTTCCTGAATCTAAAAATTCTTTAAACACGCATTCTCCTTCTATTAGTTGAATCAGTTCAATTTGAACATCAAACATTCGACTAAAAGCAAGTTTAGTGACTATATTAGAATCTTTACCCCGATATTTACAAGGGCTATCATTATTATCAAAAATCGCAAACTTTGGAAGTCCATAGACATTTTCTAATATTTTAATTTGCTTATCGATATCTCTATAAACATAACCTAATTGATTTATCTTATATTTGCCCATATCAATGTTTATTCTTTCCATTTTTAATATGAATCACTCCTTAAAATTAAAATTAACCAAATATGATAAGATTCAAAAAAATTTTTTATCAAAACTCATTTCATAAAATAAGATCAAATATTTAAATAGAAAAAATGAGCATTTTTAATTATAACCCTGCAGAAAAACCAACTTTTTATTATATTGGAGTCAGCACTACTAAATCATCAATTATGAGGGTTTTTCCAAAATGGGCTGAATATTTAGATCTCGGGGATACTTCATTCGTAGGAATTGATTGTAAAATTCATGATGATCCAGAAATTTATAGAAAAATCGTAAATTTCATTAAAAGCGATAAAAGATCCCTAGGAGCTTTGGTAACATCTCATAAAATTGATTTATATGATGCAGCTATTAATTTATTTGACAAAATAGATCCCTACACAGACCTTCTAGGAGAGTTAAGTTGTATATCGAAGAGAAATGGAGAATTATGGGCACATGCGAAAGATCTAATAAGTAGTGGTCTTGCATTAGAATCATTTATCCCGAAAAATCATTGGAAAAAATGTTCGGCTGAGATTTTTATTATTGGGGCTGGAGGTGCTTCTTTGGCACTTACAACATATATTATGGAAAATTTTGAAGAAGATAACCTACCTTCAAGGATATATATTTCAAATAGAAGTGCACCAAGACTAGAAAAAATGAAAATGATTCACAAAAAAATTAATCCCGGTATTCCTATAGTGTATTTACATCACCCTTATTCCGCAGATAATGATAAGATCGTAAACAATTTGAAGAATGGCTCATTAGTGATAAACGGTACAGGATTAGGTAAGGATTTTCCAGGATCTCCTTTAACTGATGCTGCTGAATTCCCAATAAATGGTTTTGTATGGGATTATAATTATAGAGGAGACTTGCTTTTTCTTAGGCAAGCAAAAAGTCAACAAAAAGAAAAAAATCTTCATATCGAAGATGGTTGGGTTTACTTTCTTCATGGATGGACAAGAGCTATAGCTGAAGTATTTCATATTGAAATTCCTATAAGTGGACCCAAATTTGAAGAAATCTCAAAAATAGCTCTAGAAGTAAAATAAATCATTAGGTGTTTGAAATTTGAATGAAATAAAAAATATAAAATCAATGGCAATTAGGTTTAATTTAAGTAATGGGTTATCTCCTGAGAGAGAATCAAAAAAACGGATGCTTTCCGATATGGAGGGTATGTATTTAAATAAAAAAGTCTTAAAGGAAATAGTATCTAAA
>JBHLNT010000288.1:2919-4115 GCA_048941265.1 Promethearchaeota archaeon | reverse complement strand
TCCACTCTGAAGGTGTTTGGAAAACGTCAGATATTTCTATAGTACCCTCCTCACCTAATACCACATAATCTGCTTGTCCTGAACTAAAACCAGCTTTAACATCACTTTTATCTCCCTCGGATGTGTTAAACCACGGATCAATGCTAGGAGAGGAAAAATCAGTATTTTTCAACCATGGTACATTAGTATAATATATATCTGCTGAAGTATTTGGTTTTTTTTGTTCCTCAACATCGTTTAAATTCATTGAATTATTAAATTTTGAGTTTTGATTAATAATTTCAGGCGCAATCAATAAATTTAAAATGAATATCAGTAAAATAACATAAAAATAGATAGATCTGTTTATTCTCTCATTTCGCTTACTAATTATTTATCGCCCCCATTCAAATCCTGTTTTTTAGCTGAACTTTGAATTCTATTATTTGAAGATGTTTTAATCGAATTTTTCACTATTTTATTGGGTATAATAATTTCTTTTGAAGTTTTACCTATATAAATAGTAGAAAATAAATGTTTTTGATACTGCGTTTTAAATGCCTTTTGGCGACTTATAATATCCACATTTGGTATCTTCTTTTTGTTTAAGGCTCGTCTATATTTTCTTACTTTTCTTATTGGTTTTGGATATTTTAATACAAAATAATATTCTAAGAAATAAGCTCCTAATATACTTGATCCAACAATAGCAGCCATCGCGACTATAAGAAATATCCAGGGTGCCTCTCTAGTTCCTCCTTTACCATTACTACCCCCACTTTCGATAATAATGTTACCTTCAGGACTAAAAACGATAAATGAAATATTTAAATACACATTATCAATTGAGATATTAATAGTTTGATCTAACCTAAAATTATCTCCAATATAAACTTGAATTGAAAAAGAAATATTTTCTTTTATCGTTATTAAACTAGTGAGATCATAGCCACCTTCTCTTGCATCTATAAAATTACCTTGGTATTTAGAATAATTATAATCAACAAGTTTAACGTTGGGATATTTTTTTTGCATTTTATTATTTATTAGAACTCTAACTTCTGAAAACTGAGAAGAAGTAGTCTTATTCCAATCTTTATCAATTTTATATTCAAAATTCGCTGTAGCATCAATGACTTGCACACTTGTATAATTAATCATATTTCCTTCTTGAGACCATGATAATGTGGTTGATTTATCTATATTTTTTCTATATG
>JBHLNT010000288.1:0-2819 GCA_048941265.1 Promethearchaeota archaeon | reverse complement strand
ATCTCTTGAGTCACCTTGAGTAGTATTAACCCAAGGATTAATAGAGGTAGATGAAAAATCGCCATTTTTCAGCCAAGAAACATTTATAAAGGATTGTTGAGCTGAAGTTTTTAGTATTTCATTAGTCCCTACTTTTTGATTTTTTAAAGAATAATTATTTGAATTATCTAAATTTTGATAGATAAATTGGTTTGAAATTAAAATATTTGAAAATATAATATATAAAATAACAATAATACCTGCTAAGCTTTTTCTATTATTATTCGAGTTCATTTTAGCAAAATTTAGATAGTCTTTATAAATTAAGTTTATTCAGGGTAATTAATTCTTATCCTCAATATTTATTTATATACAATTGTATCCGATTTAATCAAGTATAAGTTAATTATGATTAAAAAATTATTTGTTCGAAATTTCACGAACTTTAGCGATAATAAGGTTTCTAATCATTAATTTAAGTAAAAAATCTAATTTTTAAAACAAACTGATCATTGTTTTACTTATAATTGATAATTATCATTTGAACGAGTTCGATAGTTTAAATATTTAGAAATTGTTTAATTAAAACTAATGGTCAACGAATTTCTTTAATTAAAAAAAAATATCTGCAATTATTTGAGATATATAAATTTAGAGTTATTCTTTTATAAATTGCAGTAATTAGAAAATGTATATTTATTTATGAAAATCAATTTGTCTAAATACCATTGAATACAAATAAAAATATTAAATAATATGATTTAATTAATAAACTAGCTAATAATTTATTATTATTAGAAATAAAAATTTAATTTGAATATATTTTTTAAGTTTTTAGAGTGATTAAATAGTGATCCAAGGAATATTAACTTTTCAATTTGTTTTAAATCAAAAAGAAACTGGAGAAATTGAACCAGAATTTCGTCCAATTCAAATAGTCTTTAGAGAGGATGAAGATTATTTCACTAAAGAAAACTATTCAGGATTATTAGCCGAAAACGATATCTTTGCTACTTTTTATCAACATACTACGGGGATGATTGGAGTGACTAAAGCACATAGCAATTTTTATACGGGGAGATTAAAAGAAACACCATATCAAATTTTTTCTTATTTTAGGCAAGAAACGGAAGGTTCTCAATTTTTAGCCCTCTCTATCTTTGAACTAGATGATGAAATAGAACTTTTCGAAGAACTCATTAAAGATTTAGCAAAGCGATTAGATGCAATATTTCCCCCCCTCATAAGAGCTCAAAATTCGAGGCAAATATCTTTAATATCAAATATTAACATAAGATTAGCAAATGAATTAAAATTTACGATTTTTCAGATAGAAAGACTATCACGATTAGATAAACTCCAAAAGATTGCTCTTATTTTTAATACTGATGAGAGAGTTAAAATTTTAGAACTCTTAAGAGAACGACCATTTGCCAAAGAGGAACTAAAACAAAAAATAGAAAAGATAAAACCAACGATAAATCTTGATATTCTTCTTCGCCCATTTCTGGAATTGAATATAATTCGACGTGATTGGAGTAAGGGAGAAAAAGATACTAAAACAGGAATAATTAAAAATCAAGGAGAATACGTATTTTTGGTAAAAGACATCCTTTTATCCCGCGTCCCAAATGAAAGCTTATTAAATCATCTAAAGGAAACAAAAAATAATTTGTATGAAATATATAGACAAAAAGTTGTTGAGTTTTTTAATGGATATGATCCTTACACCGAACCTAAAGAAGAAACTAAAAAATTAGCATCAATCCTTTTAAATCCTGATATATATGATTTTTTTGCTTTAATGAGAAATAATTTTTATCCGCTAGATAAAATTCCAAAGGTATTCTCCGATTTTGCTGTGACAGAAATTCTTTTAGATAATCTAAAAAACTTAAATATAATAACACAGATTAAAGATGAAGAAGACCGCGAATGGATTTTGCTGCTAACAGACATCAAACCGTTGGTCATCTTTCCGGAGTATTTGCTACCTTTTATAAGAGAAAAATTTAAAGGTTACGATGAAAAAGATAAAATATCATATGAAATTGCTAAGAAAGCTTTTGATTTGTTAGAAATCACTTATCCTGACAAAATTGAATTTTAAATTAATATTATATATATAAATAATTACAAAAAAACAAAATAGATGGTTGAACAATGTTTTTGTTTAAAGATCAGGAAACTATTGAAATTCCTATAATGTGTAAAGTATGTTTTAAAGAGATTAAATTCTCAATTTCTGCTGAAGAATATAAAAAAATTACCAAGTTTCCTTTTAAAAGAGAACACATTCATGGGGATCCAAAGCATAAATTAGTTGTTTATATTAATAAGAATTTAGAAATAGATAATTTTAAGATTAAAGACTTAACTGAGACCAAAGCCGAAGAAAAGGAGTTAACAAGGGAGCAGAAGGATTTAACCAAACAACTTTTAAGTAATATAGATTTATCTGATGAAGAGATAGGATTATATTTTCGAACTACTGGCCGCGATGCAGTTTCTCTAGGAGAAATTGCCCTATTAATCAATAAACCAAAAGAGGAATGTAAAAAAATTGCAGATCGCTTTGTAGAAAAGGGATTGTTTAAAGATATTCCAGGAGCTACACCACATTATGCCGCCTTACCCCCATATGCAGCTCTCATTAGCCAATTACAAAGATTTCATAACTATATCACTGATCTTAAAAAGAGTGCACCAACAGAATTAAATCAATCATTTTCTAAGTTGGAGGCTCAAGCTAACGGAGTAAAGCAACTAAGAGACTATACAGATTTTATATTAGATTTAAAAGAAAATGCTCTTACTCAACTTTTTGATCAACAAAAGGA
>JBHLNT010000287.1:0-4126 GCA_048941265.1 Promethearchaeota archaeon | reverse complement strand
GAAACGATCATCATATCACTACTTGGCGCTGCTATTGGCATTCTAGCAGGGCTTTTACAGGGATTTCTTATGGTATCTGCTGTTCCTGACACAGGACTACTTACAGTAACATTTACAATACCCTGGCTTACAATTGGTATATTAGTGGGGGTTACCATTGCAACTGCGATTATTAGTTCTCGATATCCTTCCAGATGGGCAGCAAATATAAACATCATTGATGCAGTTAGAACAAGATAGGTGAGCTTAATGAAGATAAAGATTGGAAAAAAACATCAAGATATAGAAAAACAACCAAAAGCAGATAGACTATTCCAAAAAGCATCAGAGAAAATTGATCCCAATTTAGTTCTCGAGGTAAGAAATCTTACAAAAATTTACCCTCTTGGAAATTTTACCGTTAAAGCTCTTAATAATGTTAATCTTCACGTTAAAAAAGGAGAATTCGTTGCTATCGTAGGACCCTCCGGAGCGGGAAAAACAACACTTATAAATTGTCTTGGAGCGCTTGATTTTCCAAATGAGGGTAAAGTTATTTATAACATAGATGGGAAGGGAACCGGAAGTGATATAACTCAAATGACTAATAAGGAACATAAAGAAATACGATTGTACAAGATAGGTTTGATTTTTCAATTCTATAATCTCTTTCCGATACTTACTGCTTACGAAAATGTGGAACTTCCTACCATCCTAGCAGGATTACCTGAGAAAAAACGCAATGAACGAGTAAAAAGACTCCTTAAAATGGTCGGTCTTGAGCAAAGAATGGATCATTTACCCACTCAGATGTCTGGAGGAGAGCAACAACGAGTTACTGTAGCTAGATCAATGTCAAATGAACCATTAATATTATTAGCAGATGAACCCACAGGGGAACTTGATACCGACACTACGACACAAATAGTAGATCTCTTTCTTAAATTCAAAAATCTAGGGCAGAGTATACTAATGGTAACACACAATACAAGAATAGCTCAAACTGCTGATAGAATTCTCACTCTTCAAGATGGAGAAATTGTTGAAGAGCGAATAGGTGGAAAAAGTATAAGAGAATTATGGTATGACTAATTTGGGGGATTTAATTATGACAAAACTGAAAAAAGAAAAAGAAAAAGCGAGAGATATGATTACTGATGATGGGAAGTATACTCCAGATCCTGATTCAATGATTCAAATTTTTGATTTGAAAAAAGTATATCACATGGGTGAATTTGAAGTCCATGCATTAGATGGTATAAATATGAAAATAAAGCAAGGAGAATTTGTATCTGTTATGGGCCCTTCAGGATCCGGAAAAACGACACTTCTTAATATGATTGGAGCTCTTGATAATCCTTCAACAGGGGCGGTTTTTGTAAATAGAATTAATGTGGCACATATGGATGATGAACAACAAACGAATCTTAGATTAAGAAACATTGGATTTATCTTTCAATTCTATAATTTAGTACCTGTACTAACTGCCTATGAGAATGTTGAACTTCCTTTAATTTTTGCGGAAATACCAGAAGATATAAGGAGAGAGAGAGTAACAAAACATCTTGAAATCGTCGGGTTAGGAGATAGAATGGATCATCTTCCTGCTGAGCTCTCTGGAGGAGAGCAACAGAGAGTTGCTATCGCACGATCATTGGCAAATGGTCCAGCATTAGTAATTGCAGATGAGCCAACTGGCGAATTAGATACAAAAATGGGCAGAGAAATCGTAAATATACTCCAAGATTTAAACAAAGAGCTAAATCAGACAATTCTAATGGTTACTCATGATCCTACTATTGGAAAATTAGCTGAGAGATTAATGAGAATGAGAGATGGCAAAATAATTGACGAAATTAAATTATAAATTAAATTTTATTTTTATTTTACTTTATTTTAAAATTGTTTTTAAATAAATTGACTGAAATTTTTTCTGTTTTTCTAAATTAAAGGAAATCTTTGGCCTTAAAGATTTTATTTAACCTTATATTGGTCTTTAAGGAAATCAATGACAAAATCTTTAACTGATCCCCGATCAGGTAAAGTTGCAATCATTCCATATAAAGCAGCTGCACCTTCTGCCTTTTTTTCAGGATTTTTAATAACCTCATCAACAGAATCCCTAAGATCCTTAATAAAAGAATCAATAACTTTGGCATGATGGGGATTTACAATCATATGAAGGGCAAAAGGAAACTGCAAACGATCCAAATACCATCCTTTTTTTTCCATGACATCTGCTAAATGGTAAACGTCAAGTTTATCCGATTTAAAAGAATACACGCTCATATCCGGTTTTCCTAATATATTTAGTTCAGAGATCTGTTCAATCCCGGCGATTAATTTTTTTGTCGTTTCCATTACTAATTGTGCAACTTTTAAATATCCATCCTTTCCTAGCGAATTTAATGCCGTCCATGCCGCAGCAATAGCACCTCCTGACCGAGTGCCTCGCATTGATGGTGAGACATAGATTCCACCCGACCAATCAACGAAAGCAGAATACTGATATTTCAATAGATTATCTCTTCGATATAAAATTGTAGAAGCTCCTTTAGCTCCATAGCCATATTTATGCACATCCGCAGAGATAGAAGTAACACCAGGGACCGAAAAATCGAAATCTGGAACGTTATAACCGAGTTTTCTCACAAAAGGTAGCATAAATCCTCCTAAACACGCATCAACATGCAAGCCTATATCGCATTCTTCAGCGAGTTTCCCAAGTTCGGAAATCGGATCCACAACACCTCTAGGATAGTCACATGCTGAACCCACTATTAAAATTGTATTTTCTGTTAAGTTATCTTTCATAGCTTTTACGTCTGCTCTATGGGTTTTTTGATGTACTGGAATTCGAATTGGTTTGACGTCAAAATATTCAGCTGCTTTTTCAAATGCAGGATGTGCTGAACTCGGTAATAACATTTCAGGTTCTTTTATCTTGGGAAATTGTTCTCGCGCCCAATCTCTATATGTTTTTACAGCCATTAAAATGCTTTCAGTACCACCAGATGTCATGCTACCGCAAGCTCTCCTATTTCCACCTAAAAGATCGATCGTCATCGCAATTACTTCTGCTTCAAATTTTTTTAAACTTGGAAATGTTATTGGACTTAAGGCATTCTCAGAATAAAACATATTAGAAGCTTTTTTTAGAAGCTCTGTATGTTCATCATTAATATAATATACTAAACTCCAGATCTTTCCTGTACGCCAATTTATATCATCTTGACGAGCTTTTTCCATCATTTCAAACAGTTCATTATAAGGAATTCCTTTCTCAGGTAAAATAACTTTTTGTCTTGCCATGCTATATCACAAATTATCTTTTAAAAAGTTAAAAGATTAATGCGAGAAGAAACGATGTAAATTTGATAAAGTTGACTTTTATTAATTTTTAATTTTAAATTTAGAAATCACAATAGAAGGAATTTAATTATAAGATCAAAAATTAGAAAATATCAAATGGGTTTTTTTATAAAAACCATTGAAAACTTTTTTAATACAATTAAAAATGATATTAATTTAACAATAAGGAAATGAAATAAGTTGGTAGAAGTCAATATTAAATCATTGGTATTAGCAATAATAATTGGTTTTGCTTCTTGGTTGTGGGCTTTTATTATCGTAGGTTCTGCGGTCTACGATTTTGTGGCGAATAAACCTAAACCTTTCGATTTTGGATTATATATAACAATGTTAATTATAAATGCAATTGTATCTGTTGTAATCTTTATATTATATTTGTGGAAATACGAACAGAACAATGCAATTATTCCAGAAAAATGGGCTATAGATGCGGTTTTATTTGGAGTAATTATTTGCGCGATGAATTTCATCTTCGATATTCTTTTCTTTGGATTATTTGCGCAAAGAGACTTAATCTCGTATTTCTTTTTTGAAACAACAACAGGGTATTTCTATCCTTTAATTATTGTTGAGATACTAATTATTGCCTATATTATTTATGGAAGAAAAAAGTGAAAATCACATTTTAACGTTTTTCATTTTATAATAATTAAACAGTACCAAAGGAAGTAGATCCATAAAATTCCTTTGAGCTGAATTCGATTTTATTTAAATTGGTTTTCTATTTCTATAACTCTGAAATTAATTTTTAGTCCCTTATACTTATGAAGCATTA
>JBHLNT010000081.1:0-17394 GCA_048941265.1 Promethearchaeota archaeon | reverse complement strand
CCGGGAGAAGAGATAGAGGTTACTGCGATTGCAATATTTTGGCGATCCATGAGTGCTAAACTTTGTTCTGGATTCCAAGGAGGGAAATTGGTGTTATCAACCGTAGTAATATCTAATTTCGCTAACGATGAGAGATACTCAGGAGGAAGAATATGATGATGAATATCAATGCGATATGGTTTTATATCCATTATAAAGACATTTTGAATTTTTCAATTGTTAAGCATTTTTATACTATAATATGATAATTATTTTCAATCTTATAAAAAGTGATATTTAATGTTTCATTGAAAGCATGAGGCTTAGAAAGGAATATTCAGAGAATTTCTTATAAAATACTTCCAATCTTCCCAAATACACAGTTATTAGTAAGATCCTTTTTGCTACAAGAATAACTTGAAATAGTGAAAAAGAGGTAAAATATGATTTAAATAGCATAAAACTCAATAAATATTTATATCAATTCATGATTAAAATTTTAAACTCTTAATTTCCTTTAATGTTGTTTTATGTTTATTAAAAATACTTCTCAATTACTTTCTGGAAATTTAGATAAGTCGCAGAGATATTTAAGAGAAATAGGATTAAATTGTTTGGAAAAAGCTCTAAATGCGGTTAAACCAAAAAATTTAATAGCAAACTCCGTTAAAGTCCGGGATGCTAAATTAATCATTTATGATGAGATTTTTAACCTAAACAGATTTCATAAAATAATTATTATTGGGGGAGGTAAAGCATCAGCAGAAATGGCTTATGCTTTGGAAACACTGATGATTAATGGCCCTATTGATATTGAAGGAATAATAAACATTCCCGAAGGATTAAATATAAAAGATTCTGAGAAAACACATAAAATCGAGTTGAACTATGCAACCCACCCCATCCCTAATGAAAATGGTGTATACGGAACCAAAAAAATGTTGAATTATATTAAGAATTCTTCGAAAGAAGATTTAATTATCTGTTTAATTTCCGGAGGCGGTTCAGCGTTATTACCCTTACCTAAAGAGGGAATATCTTTAATGGATTTGCAGGATGTAAACTCATTGCTTTTAGCATCAGGTGCGTCTATTCATGAAATTAATGCCGTTAGAAAGCATTTATCGGACTTTAAAGGAGGCAACCTTGCAAAAATCCTTTTTAACTCCAGCAACGCTACTTTAATCTCATTAATAATTTCAGATGTAATTGGTGATAATTTAGATACAATTGCCTCAGGACCAACTGTTCCGGATCAAACAACATTTAAAGATGCAATAGATATAATAAAGAAATATGGAATTTATTTTAAAGTTCCAAAATCAATTATAAATTCATTAGAACAAGGATTTAGCGATAATAGTTTAGAAAATCCAAAAACCAACCATCCTTGTTTTAAAAGTATTCACAATTATTTAATAGGGAGCGTAAAAACAGCAGTCCAAGAAATTATAACATCTCTTAAACAAGATTTTATTACAAATTATTTTTCTGATAATATTATGGGTGAAGCTAGGGATTTTGGAAAGAAACTAAATAGTATTATTTCTGAACGAATGAATAAAAATGAATTTGAGAATCTCCAAAAAAATGTTGCTCTTATTGGTACTGGTGAATTAACTGTGACTATTAAAGGAACTGGAACTGGGGGCAGAAATCAAGAGATGCTTTTAAGTTTTCTTGATTTCTTAGACAATAAAGAATTGAAAGATAATTTTTTAATTATTGCAGCAAATCTAGATGGTATTGAAGGGAATAGCAAAGCAATGGGCGCGTTAGTAGATAGCTTTATTTTAAAGCAAATAGCAGAGAGAAAATTAAATACAAAGGAATATTTAGATAATAACGATTCAAATAGTTTTTTCAAAATCATAAATAGTGAGATAATTACAGGTCCAACTGGATGTAATGTAAACGATCTCATTTTGATTTTAATATCAAAGAAAACTTAATTAAATGAAATTTTCTAAAAAGTAATTGATATAATGACAGCTGATAATTTTATAAGCGTATGCCCTGCGTGTGGATTTTCTTTTAGAACTTTTGATCCAAAGACAGGAAGAAAACTGAAAAATTGCCCAATGTGTGGCTATAAATTAACCGATCCAGATATTTTACCTAAAAATAGGAATAACTTTGATAATAGAATAACTTAATATCTCTTTTCCACTACTGTCTATAAAAGTATTTAAATGGAACTTTTTCTAAAAAGACTTTTTATATGAATCAATATCTTAGAGAAATAATGTTTTTTAATTAGTGTATTTTAATTTTATATTACTAAGAAATTTTTATTAATCTATTATTAAAAATTAATCTAATAAAAAATTAAATGGTAATGAATTATGGCGCGAAAAAAGGAAGAAAAAAAGAAGAAACCTGAAAAAAAGAAAGGCTATGGATGGGATGAAGAAGACAGAGAGGAGGCTTTAGAAGCAGAAGGTTTAAAAAGAACTCAAATGGATGTAGGGAGGGCTGAATTAGTCGATAGAGATACATCCACCCCTTATATTGAGACTTATGACGAGGATACGGGCGAGCTTGAGGGCTCAATCTTGCTTAAAGACGGCAATCGCGAAGGCTTATTAGCAGTTGTTCGAATCGCAGAAGAAGTAAATGTAGAACAAGATCATGAGGCAAACATTAAATCCTTAGGCTTTTCTGGTAAATTAAATGTAGAAAATCCTAGTAAAAAAGATAGATTATGGGATGTTGACATTACTCTTAAAAATATTAAAAGTACTAATTTAAAATCTGCAGAGATTAGTATTCAGGAATTAGGGGTTACAGACGATGATAATGTTGACTCTCGTGAATTTCAAATCTCTGGTGAAGCTAAGAGTCTACTTTTAGTAAGAGAATACATCAATACCTTACCTGATGCAGATAGAATCCTAAATGTTAATGATATTGAATCGGATTTAATGAAATTAAAGGATAAAACTGCCAAAGCCGGAAAATTACCCGAAAAGAAAGTAAAAAAAGAAGAGGAAGAAGAGGAGGAAGAAGAAGACGAAGATGAAGATACAGACGCCGGAGCAGAAGAATACAGTTTAGAATCGTTTGGTATTTCAATCGATACAGAAAATACTGTGACATTTGCCATTGGTTTATTAAGTCTTTTTGAAAAACCTATCAAAAATGTTAAAGTAATTAAGAACATTCCCGCTGAGTTTTCGAAAACGCGAGTTACAGACAATACAATAGGCAATACAGAATTAAAGGGAGATCAATTAATTTGGACAATCGATGCGTTAGATCCGGAAACCACGGTATTATGTACATTCACCTCAGAGATTATGGTTAGTGATATTGAAGCTCGAAAAACTGGGACTATTGAAGTCACATATGAAGCAGCCTCCTCTTTCGCAGAAGGATTAGGTATTGATAAATTTGATGCTTATACCACTAATAGATTTTATGTGGATATAGTTGAAAGAGACGAAGAACCGAATGTATGGGATTGCAAATTAGTGTTCGATAATTCTTCAGAGTTTTTAGTTCAATTATTTAATGCAGACGTTTATGCTCCCGATGCTGAGAGCACTAAACTTGTAGATATTGATCCTAATGATGTTCCAGTTCTACCTGCTGGTGCCGAATGGCATTCTGTAAAATGGCAGTATGAAAGTGAGGATTATCCGCAATTTAGAAAATTACTTGAATTTCGAGTCATGCCTGATTTTGTAACTCAGGTAAGTGGTACCATGGAAATTTCAGATGTTGAATTAGCCATAGCAAGTATCACTGGACAAGTTCTTTATACGCTTTCAGAAACTGCAGAACCCACTGCAAAAGAAATCGAAGAAATGCTTATACAAGTTCCAACTTTCAAGGAAACCGATGTTATTGCGGTACACAAACTTGAAAATAATGGTTCTGCCCCGTTAAATGAAATTGTGGTCCAACAAGAAGTCTTTTCAGATGAATATCAACCTCCTAATGCTGATGAGATAAAAGTATTATGGGATGGAAGTGAAATAGAAATTGATTCTTCTGCTGTCAGTGTTGATGGTAATTCTCTGAGAATAGAGCTTAAAGATTTAAAGGAGAGCAGTACTGGAATGTTTGAACCTGAATCGAAGTTAGAAGTTCAATACCCAATTCACTGCATGAGTCCAGCTCAAGCCTCGAGATTCGAATCTGAAGTTCTTTATCTTGCTAATACTTATCCATTATCCAATGAAATTGAAGTAAGACCTGATGTTCCTGCAATTGAAGCAATTCACATCAGAAGAAAATTCAGAGTTGGAAAGGAAGTTCTTGCTATTGGGGATCTTGGAAATTACAAGATTATATTAATCCTTGAAAACATAGGCGATCAACCACTTAAAAATTTAACTCTTCTGGATAAAGTTCCAGATAATTTTGAGTATGGCGATTATAGTATGACTCCGGAGATCACTGATGAGGTTGGTTCAGATACTCTCAAATGGGAAATTGAAGAAATAGCAGAAGCGGAGAAATTAGAAATCTCATATGAGATTCATGGTAAAGGAGAATATAAACCATCAGACGCACAATTAAGCTATTAAACTTTAATAAATAATCTATTAAAAATTTTTTTTTATCTTATTTTTATGATTCATACTCATATGAATCGAACAATATATTTTTATTCAAAATGATAATAATTATAATCTTCTAAATGATTAAATTGTGGGATTGAGTTAGAAATATTGATATTTAATAATTCTTCCAATTGGTCAATAATTGCTTGTTGGATTTCAATAGGATTATTCATTTTAATATCTATAAAATAAGGAAAAATGATTAAATGAATATTAC
Organism: Promethearchaeota archaeon; assembly: GCA_048941265.1. Lineage (GTDB taxonomy): Archaea > Asgardarchaeota > Lokiarchaeia > Sigyniarchaeales > SOKP01 > LW40-45. Next base: position 12,627 of record JBHLNT010000081.1, on the reverse strand, counting down.
TTAATTTTGCAATCTCAACTTTAATTTCGTCTGTAAAAATATCATATAAAAATTCATTAATATTAGAATGATAAATATTAGGAAATATAAAATGTTGATAACCTTGAAATTCCAAACCAATTTGAAAGAATACATTAAATAAATCAATGAATATATTTAATATTAAACATTATTTTTGTTTAAATAGTCTAATATTATATAAATAAAAACAAAATAGGGTGATTTAATGTCATTATGTCCATATTGTGAAACTGAGCTTGATTTAAAACTATCACTGTTAAATGTAGAGATTGATAAAGATTTTAAAAACGGTGTTATACAAGCATACGAGAGATTTTATGAAGCACTTGCAACTTCTAAGCCTTTAGGAGGAATGTTATCTAAAATTACTGGAGAAATAGGATATCACATTCTAAAGAAATATTATGAAAAAATTGGGGCTTTACCTATAGTAAATCTTTCATGTAAAAATTGTAATAAAACAATAAACATAGAACTACTTAAATTTGATTTAAGTGGAACATCTAGTTAATGAATTAGTAGAATAAAATTTTAATTAAAACATAGTAAAATTATTTTTTATATAACTAATTAATCCTTGAAAACATCGGCGATCAACCACTTAAAAATTTAACTCTTCTGGATAAAGTTCCAGATAATTTTGAGTATGGGGATTATAGTATGACTCCGGAGATCACTGATGAGGTTGGTTCAGATACTCTCAAATGGGAAATTGAAGAAATAGCAGAAGCGGAGAAATTAGAAATCTCATATGAGATTCATGGTAAAGGAGAATATAAACCATCAGACGCACAATTAAGCTATTAAACTTTAATAAATAATCTATTAAAAATTTTTTTTTATCTTATTTTTATGATTCATACTCATATGAATCGAACAATATATTTTTATTCAAAATGATAATAATTATAATCTTCTAAATGATTAAATTGTGGGATTGAGTTAGAAATATTGATATTTAATAATTCTTCCAATTGGTCAATAATTGCTTGTTGGATTTCAATAGGATTATTCATTTTAATATCTATAAAATAAGGAAAAATGATTAAATGAATATTACTTAATTTTGCAATCTCAACTTTAATTTCGTCTGTAAAAATATCATATAAAAATTCATTAATATTAGAATGATAAATATTAGGAAATATAAAATGTTGATAACCTTGAAATTCCAAACCAATTTGAAAGAATACATTAAATAAATCAATGAATATATTTAATATTAAACATTATTTTTGTTTAAATAGTCTAATATTATATAAATAAAAACAAAATAGGGTGATTTAATGTCATTATGTCCATATTGTGAAACTGAGCTTGATTTAAAACTATCACTGTTAAATGTAGAGATTGATAAAGATTTTAAAAACGGTGTTATACAAGCATACGAGAGATTTTATGAAGCACTTGCAACTTCTAAGCCTTTAGGAGGAATGTTATCTAAAATTACTGGAGAAATAGGATATCACATTCTAAAGAAATATTATGAAAAAATTGGGGCTTTACCTATAGTAAATCTTTCATGTAAAAATTGTAATAAAACAATAAACATAGAACTACTTAAATTTGATTTAAGTGGAACATCTAGTTAATGAATTAGTAGAATAAAATTTTAATTAAAACATAGTAAAATTATTTTTTATATAACTAATTAATCCTTGAAAACATCGGCGATCAACCACTTAAAAATTTAACTCTTCTGGATAAAGTTCCAGATAATTTTGAGTATGGGGATTATAGTATGACTCCGGAGATCACTGATGAGGTTGGTTCAGATACTCTCAAATGGGAAATTGAAGAATTAACAGAAGCGGAGAAATTAGAAATCTCCTATGAGATTCATGGTAAAGGAGAATATAAACCATCAGACGCACAATTAGCTCTTTAAGCAAACAAATCTAATCTTAAAATATTTTATTTTTTTATATCTATTTTTTTGTTAAATTCTTTTTTTTAAATCTTACAGTAGGTTTTAGAGTTTATGAATATTTTTAACTAAGTCTGAGGCTTCAGATATCTTATCTTTTAATAATTCATATAGTTCTTTTATTTCATTCTCTGAAAGTTCTTTGTCTTAAAATAAATTATAACTCAGATTTGTTGAAAGAATTTCAGAAATTAAATTTCTTTTTCTTTTTTTTATGGATTTCATCAAAAATAAATAGACTTATTGTGTCTAATTTTATAAGAAAATAGTAAATTAAATAACAAATCTCTAAATATTAAATAGATTTATCAAGTTCTAATCTTCACTTATAAATTATGATAACAAAGAGATATCATCAACACTGGGTATTTCAAAGTCCTGAGGCTGTTTTAACTTGCTCAATATTAAAATGCTCTAATAAGATATACTTAACTTTTGGGGGACACGATAAAACTCTTTATTTGATGAATCAGGATCTAATGATTCTCGATGATATTATTTTTGATGGATGGGTTCGCTGTTCCTTTTCTATTGACATAGATGGAGATAACTGCGATGAATTATTAGTAGGTACTGGAGATGGTCGATTTTTGGTCTTGAAATTAGATAAAGAAAAGGAAAAATTAGTAGGAATAATGAATTATAAATCTGACGGAAAGGTAGTATGCTGCGTTGCTGGAGATTTTTATAGAGATGGTAATATAGAATTACTTTTTGGTGGAGAAGATAAAACTTTAAAAGTTTTCAAAAGTTTGCTCTCTAAAGAACCGTTATTTACATTATACTATGATTCTTGGGTCACTAGTTGTACCTTGGGATATTTAAAACTTCCAAATTCTTCTATACCACTATATGGTTTATTAGTTGGAACAAAAAAAGGAACGCTCCAATTGATTCAAATTAAAAATAATAAGCCAGACATCATATGGCAACAAAATGTATATTCTCAAATCAATGATATAAAGATAGGAGACGTTACAAATGATGGTAATAACGAAATTATCGTTGCCGCCGATGATTCTTACATTAAAATATATAATAGTGAGGGTAAACGTTTAAGATTTATCAAGATCACAAAAGAGCAAACTAAATCTAAGAAAAAAGGGCTAAAAACATTAAATCGAGCTAAATCATTATTATTAGAGGATATTGATGGAGATAACGCAAAAGAAATTATTGCAGGTTGTGCGGATGGGTCCTTAAGAGTATTTCATAATACTAAAGTGGATTCGAACAATTACAAATTGAAATGGAAAGCAAATTTTTCATCATCAATTAATGCCATCGGTACATTTCTAGACAAGGAGAGCAATCTTAAACATCTTATTATAGGTGGTTATGAACGTTCAATAAGAAATATCACAGATTTCGAATGGGGTAAAAAAGAATCTCTTAAAATCCCCAAGCACTTTAGAATTCCTAAAATCTCTATAAAAAAAACTTTAGAAAAAATCAAAACAGTTCCTACGAATTTAAGAGACCACATTATTCATCTTTTAGAGAAAAAAGGATTCATACTAACATTAGATTTGTTAATTGAAAAATTAATCAAAAAAGGATATAAAAAAGATGAGATCGAAGAAGAGATTGAATCGATGAAAACTGAAAAGACTATGCAGTTTGGAAAGGTAGATGTACATGCGTGGAGCTTAGCTAATGAAGAGATTGCTAATGTAATAAAGAATGAAATAGATGATATAGATCTCGAAAAAAAATAAGATTAAAATCTCTTTATACTTGTAAATAATTCGATCTAAATAATTGATTCCTGCTTTTTAATGAAATAATCTTTTAAATCTTCTTTAAAGGGTTCAAATTGGTTAAGTTCTGTAAAATCCCTATCATTAAATTTTTGAATGAATGATTCTAAAATTAATTCTGCTTTTCCAAGAAATTTTCGTACAGTTTTATTCGGATTCTTTTTTTTTTTCTCAGTTAATCCATATAAAATGATAGGTTCATTCGAATTATTGTCACATGACTTAACTTCACCCATCTTGAATATAAAGAGATAATTCCCTGATTCTAAATATTCTAAATGATTATTAATAAAGGCACTTTCTGCAAATGAATTAATGGCACTGATAAAGGCCCCTCTCATATCTCTTTTACTTTCAGAGTTCTTATCGGTATCTAGTTTTCTAAATTCACTGTTTACCAATATAAATCCTCTGAAAACAATTCCTACATCGTAAACCTCTTTCAATGTTGGCTCTATACTTGTTTTAGTTCTACTTTTTATTATTTAGATAAATACAAGAAAATTTGTTCTTAAGATTTAACAAATCATTATTGCTATTTAATCTTTTAACCTTATTTTAATTTGTGAATAACGAGTTAGTTTGTAAACTTAGTAATCTTTGGAAGGATAAATATATATACTATCCATCTTTCGCAACATTCTAATTGAAAGATCTTCTAAAACTCTATAGCTTTTCCTACGTTTATATCATTAAATTGCTCGGGATATCTTTGTTTTATTAAATCTAAATTCTGAGTGCAATGACAAGCTCCTATGAATTCAATATTCTGTAGAGATATTAAATTTCTCGAATTATGAAAGCCTCCGATTATGGCTTTTATTGGTGCTATTGATTTAGCCATCATAATTATTTCGTCTAGTCCTGGATGTGCACAACCTACAAGGATTATTATCTTGTCTTCATATGTTTTTAAGAATAATGCTTGTTCTTTTAAATAATTTCCAAGTTGTCCAGTAGAATAAATATTGGTATCAATTTCGGTAAATTTTAAAACACCCATCACTTTAGATTTTGAATATTTTCTATTATATGTTATAAAATTCTCAATAGGTACGTAAATTTCAATCTTAGGATTTCTATTATATAATTCTTCTAAACCACCGGAATGTTCTTGATGATTATGGGAGATTATTACTTTTTTAATATCTGAAAGCTCTATTCCACATTTTCCTATATTATGTATTAAAGCTTCTCCTTCCGAACCCGTATCGAATAATAAGTAATTATCTGTGAAATGATTGTAGATTAATACTGAAAAGCCCCGTCCACTTATAAATCCCTCATATCCTTGAGTCCCCTCAAAAACAATTTTAACTTCAAACGTGACTGAAATGGATTCCATATAATTTTTTATAATACTTTCATATAAAAGGTTTTTCCTCTTTGTCGCGTGAAAAAGGGGAATTAATTGTCTAGAAAGTTAAATTTTGCCCAACACAGAGGTTTTTAAATTGTTTTGGGAATTTTCGATAAATTTCCTCTCTATATCTTGTACAGTGGCACGCTGCGATTAGTTCGATGTTTTCTAAATAAGAAAAATTCCTGAATCCATGAAATCCCCCTATAACGGCTTTTATACGGCCATTCAGTTCTTTAGCTCTTAAAATGAACTGTTCTAAGCCGGGGTGGGCGCATCCTACAATTATAATAATTTCATTCTTAATTGTTTTTAGAAATAAAGCATGTTCATTTATATGCGACCAATCAAAATGACCCGAAGAATATATATTCTTTTCAATTTCCATTAAACTCGAGGTACCGTAAATTTTAGCATTCAAATAGGCACTCTTAAATGCATTTTCATCGCCTTTTGTAACATATATCTCAATTTTAGGATTTAAATTATAAATCTCTCTTAAACTTCCAGCATGATCTAGATGTGAATGAGAAATAACAACTTTTTTAATATCTGTTATATCTACATTGAACATTTCGAGATTATTAAACAAAACATCGCTCTTAGCACCTGTATCAAATAGTAAATAATTCTGAGTAAAGTGATTAAATATTAATGCTGAAAAACCGAATCCCATAAGGAAGTCTTTTTCATGACATAAATTATCATAGACAATTTTTATATCAAAGGAAAGATCTGACATGATATCATTTTGTTTACTATCTATTGATAAAAATAGTGAAAGAAATAAAAAAATTTTTTAAAAATGAGAAGACCAAATCTATAATTAATTTTGATAATGTTAAGAATCTTTGCGAATTTCTTTATAAAAAGACAATAAAATCCAATATAAAGCTAAAAGCTTAAATTATAATTTTTTCTAAATTTTATTATAATTATTATTTTAAAATTTAATTTATCATCAATCTGTAAAATTGTGAAAAAGTATGACTAAAGACAAAGAAACTCGAACTTGCCCATATTGTGGAGAGCTATTGCATCATCCTTATTGGCAGCATGTCCAATCACTTCATCCAAGTGAGTATGCTAAAAATGAGACTTGGATCCAGTTATATAAAGATTATACTTCTATGGGCATGTCTCAGGAAATGTCTTTGATGGTTATATCTGAACTTTTTAATCAGCCTATAAGTGATGTTAAAGAATATCTTGAAAAGACTGATTCATTATAAGTTTCTTTTTTTACACGTTATTTAATAACATTGAACAATTTTTAATAAAATTTTGGGAACTTTATGAAATTCTAATGACAATTAATTCTCTCAAATTTATTAAGTAGGGCAAGTTTTATAAACGATAACCGCACAATATCATTTAAGAATTCTAATATTATAGATGTCACTCTGTACGTTATCTGATCTATCTGATTTAAAAATTTTAACCGGGATTATAACTAGTATCTATATAATAATCGATTTTATAGTGGGTCTTTTATTTATAAAATTAAAAAAACCACTACACAAAAACGTATAAGTATAGTTTTTCTAACATTTATAGAAAATTTTGCAAAAAAGACATTATATCTATCTTTTTTAATTCAATAATTTTAAAATAAAAAGAATTAAGAAATAAACTTAGTTTTATAAAAACATATTATACTTTTAATTAGAATTCTTCCTCATCGTCTTCTATTAAGAGCCCCGTTTGCTTTAACAGATCTTCAACACTATCCCTTGCTTTAACAACTTGCTCATTTTCATTAAGGTTCAGTTTTTCTAATAAATCATCAGAAAATTCCATGAATTTCTTAATTGAGGTGTTAGAGAATTCTTTTATTTTTTCAGACGTTTCATCTATAAAATTCTTACCGGATTCACCGAAAACACTACCAACGAACTCGCTAAATGATTTGTTAAGCTTATCTAAAATGCCTCGCTCTTCCCGTTCTTCTTCATTACTCATAATTTATCATCTTTTTTACTTAATTTTAATTAGTATATTTTAAAAAAAAATTCAAACCTTATTAATAATTTTTTCCATTATTGCCGAATATTATGAAGGTTATCAATATTTATCATAATAGAGTTAAAATAAAATGCAATGTAAACTTAAAAAAGTTACAATTTATTATGAAGTTTATGGTGAAGGGCATCCAATTTTAATGCTCCATGGATTTGAGGTGGATCATCGGGTTTTAAAGGGATGTATGGAGCCAATATTCGATCATAAACCCAGGTATAAACGTTTTTATTTTGATTTACCAGGTATGGGAAAAACTGCTGGAGAAAGTTGGATTAAAAACTCTGACCAGATGCTTGATATTGTAATTGAATTCATTGATAAAATAATTCCAAATCAAACATTTATAATAGTGAGTGAATCTTATGGCAGTTATTTGGCGAGAGGGGTAATACTTAGAAAATATGAATTTGTAGAGGGTGTTTTATTTATTTGTCCAGTAATTTTTGCTAGGCCTAATGCTCGAAATCTTCCAAAACATGTTATTTTAGTGAAGGATCCTGAGCTTTTATCAAATTTGACTAAATTTGAAGCAGAAGATTTTGAAAATATCGCAGTTATTCAAAATCGAAGAATATGGGAAAAATATAGGAATGAATTTTTTTCTGGAGTAGAAGTTTCTGATAAGAGTTTTCTAGAATCAATGTGGAACATGGGATATCCTTATTCATTTAATGTTGACATAATGATTGGAAAATTTGATAAACCTGCATTATTTCTGATGGGTAGACAGGATTCTATCGTCGGATATCGTGACGCTTGGAAAATTATTGAACAATATCCACGTGCATCATTTGTGATATTGGATCAAGCAGGGCATATACTTCAAATTGAAAAAGAAAAGCTTTTTAATTCCTTAGTTGGTGAATGGTTAGACAGAATTGAAAATATAACCTAAGTATGAAAAAATAAAAATATGAATTTTTTATAAGAAACAGCTCACTAATCTAATAAAAAACTGCAATATATTAGTAAATAGAGGCACCATCTATGGTTAAACATATTGGAATAGTTGCATGTAGCGCAGAAAGATCTGCTCTCTGTTATAAAACAATTTGAATTGAAGCTCAGCAAAAGAAGGGAGGATATCATCAAATTTTTTCAATTATCTTGACTTATTTTTTTTTTAATTATTTAAAAAAAAATTAATGAAATATTAATGAAAAGAATATAAACCGAAGAAGAGTGTTAGTATATTAATTATATTAAAAAAAATGATAATCATGTCTACAAATATTAATTATGGAAGCAAAATCGGAGGAGGCTCTCTACGTGGTATAGGCTATTTTTTCTTCATTGTGGGATTATTTTCTATAATTGTAATGTTGATCGTTTTCATAACTTTAGGAATTCCCATAAGTTTAGGGCTAATTATAGGGTTAGCGTTTATCACAGTAATAGGCTTTATCTTAATGGGTTTATATATAATCCCCGAGTGGATACGAGTTCCGACTTTACGGTTAGGAAAATATAAAAAAATGGGAGGTCCGGGGGTAATGTGGATATTTCCATTTCTATACAAAATACCTTTTTCCTTAGATATTAGAATAATAACGACTACTTTTTCTGCTGAACAAACTTTAACTAAAGACAATGTGCCGGTTAATGTGGATGCTGTTTTATTTTGGCAAGTTCTTGACTCTTATAAAGCAGCACTTAAAGTTCAAGATTATCAAAAAGCAATTTCATGGGCAGCCCAAACATCACTTCGTGATATTATTGGAAAAACCGAACTGAGTCAAATGCTTGCAGGACGTGAAGAATTATCTCATGATCTTGAAAAGATAATAGATGAGCGAACAGAAGAATGGGGTGTAAAATCAATATCTGTTGAGATTAGAGATGTGATTATACCAACAGCTTTACAGGATGCAATGAGTCGTCAAGCACAAGCTGAAAGAGAACGCCAAGCACGAGTAATTTTAGCTGGTTCTGAGGAACAAATTGCTAATAGATTTCTTAATGCTGCACGCATTTACGAAAGTGATGAAATTGCTTTAAATTTAAGAGCTATGAATATACTTTATGAATCGATGAAAGAGAAAGGTGGTTGGATTATAGTTCCTTCTGATATGGTAAATATTTTAGGCGGAAGATTCAAACATCTTGGCGATTTTGGAAAAAGATCAGAAAAAGATAAATGATTTAAGATTTTATTTTAAATCTTAATAATGCTTAAAAATAACATAGGTAAATTTACTTCCACTACAGTTTAAGGATTAACATAATCAATTGAAGATCTCCTAATATTTATCATTTCGTCTGGCTAAAAAAAAATAAAAAGATATTTCGTTAAGCCTAAGCCTCTATTTTAGAAGTATCTATTTCAATTTCTTTAAAAGGGGCATATATCTTTACGGAACCATCACTATAAGTGAACCCTGCTTTTTCGGGATTTATTTGACAGCAAAATTCTGTACCTCCTAAATATTTGTATTTGCTACTTTCTCCTTCAATATAGAGTCGATCTTCATTTAATCTTAAAGAAATATTTTCTTTTTTTACCCCTGGTAAGGTTACGTCAATGATATATTTATTATCGTTTTCATCATTAGATGTACAAATAATTGGTGGAAATATCTTTTTTCTTCCCGTTCTTCTTTCTTTCGTTTTTGATTTTTTTTCATTCATAATTTTTTCCACACTCCAATTTATTGAAGTAACTTAAGTTAATATAACTAAATTTAATCCAATATTTTTTTGGATAATGCTTTATTATAAATTCAAACTTTATATTTTGTAAAATTAAAAGTTAAATTAAATTCATTTTTAAAATATTAAAAATGGGATTTAAATTCAATAAATTAAAAATAGGACTAAAAATATTAGTATGAAATTGTTAGAAACAATAAATTAGTGTTAATACATAATTTTTCATAGCAACGACGTTATCTCATATGTTTTATCTCTTTTAATCTGGTTCTTAAAGTAACTTCGGTGATATTTGCTACCTCAGCTACCTGTTTTTGGGTTTTTTTAAAATTATTATTTTTTGCTGCTAAATATAAAACAGAAGCAGCTAAACCTTTAGGATCCTTCCCAATCCACTTTGATTTATTATTGGAGGAGCTTAAAAGCATGTCAATTGCATTTTTTTGCACATTCATAGGTAAACCTAACTCATAACCAAAGCGATAGACTAGTTGTTTTACTGTAATTGGATGATATTTAAGATCTAAAGCAGGTAATATTTCTTTGATAATCAAACCTAAAGATCGAAAAATGGTATGTTTAGGAGTCATGGATGCATCTACTAAATCTTCAAGTAATCTTGGAAATTCATGTATTCTAATAGCTGCATATAATGAAGCTGCTATAAACCCATCAATAGTCCTTCCCATAGTTAATTTATTTTTTGCTGCTTCGCAATATATTCTCCATGCTGTTTCTTTAATAAAATCGGGAATGTTAAGTTTTGAAGCCAGTAATCTTAATTTCGGTTTTGCCTCCCATAGATTCCTTTCTAATGAATTAACCAAAGACCGCTGTATCTTTGATAATCTTGAAAACAAAAGCCTTTTCTTAGCATTAAGTGTTCCACCCTTATAATCAAGTTTATTAGTTGAAAAAATAGTTCTAGGTCCAAAATCTCTCCATAAAGGTTCATTTTGTCTTCTTTCATTAACTTCCTCAGAAGTATATGCTCGTCTTTCGTTTCCAACAAAACGACGTTCAATAATCGTTCCACAGTTTAAACATACTTCATTTCCGTTTTTAATTATAAAAGATGGATTAGAACAACAATGATTTAAATCATCACAACCCTTATTGTATTTAATTCTTTCTCTTAATTTATTAATTTTATTATTTTCCTCAAATAGTTATTGTCTGATATAATTTGATGTTTTTAAAATATTAATTCCTTGAATTATTTCCATCTGAATAATGCTAATTCAAAAAGAAAAATATTAGTCTTATATAATAAAAAGCAATTCTTCAATTTTCCTATGAAAGTATGCTTCTTTATATATATAGCTCGTTTTAATAAAATTAATTTTTATTGGTTTTCTATTCAATATATTTCTCAGTTCTATTTTCTACTATTTCTTCATCTCGCGGAAGTTTTTAACAAAATAATATAATAATTAATATTTAATATTCTTAATATCGGCCAGAATTGTGAAAGAATAATTAAATCTAATTCCCATTTTTTTATTTTAAGTAAGTTGTTTAAAATAAAAAAAATGTTGTAAATAAGTATGGACTTTTAAATGCATTAGGTTGAGTACTTTTATTAATTTCTAATTCATTTAATAAGGAATTCAATTCTTTCAACTTTTCATTAAATTTTTTGAATTCAAGCTCATTTAAAGCATAAAATAAATGACGGGATTGATTTTTTGACTTAATTTTAACAAAGATTTAATATTAAATTTGATTAAAATCAACAAATTGAGAAAATATTTACTTAAATCTAAAATGGAGTTTGCATCATGGAAAAAGTTGAAAATTTAGACTGGAAAGAAAGTCTTTTTAAAAGTATTATTTATAGGATAATTACGGTTTTTCTGGGATTTACAACCGCATATATCATCACAGGAGATGTAGCAATAGCTATAGGTGTAGCTATACTTACTGAAGCAGTACAATTTGCAAATTATTTCATATTTGAAATTTTCTGGACTAACTTTATTACTAAAAAAAGAATTATAGAAAATTACAAGCAAACAGTAGATTTAACTTTACATTCCGATGCTATTTTAGAATTAGCTTACCGAATAAGTAATACAGACACGTTTATAGGAGAAGTTTATCTCTCATCTCTTGATTTTCTTAAAAGTATTCTTAAAAATGAAAATCTAAAAGAGATTCATAGTGAAGTAGAGCAGTACTTAGAACATTTTAAATTTACTCACAGAAATAGAGAATTTGGAACCTATAAGGTAAGTTAAATAATTGTCCGTTTTAAATTAATGAACTACTCCATTCTAATTAAATGAGAGAGACTTCATGAGCAATCTTAATAAAAAAATTGGTAAATTGAATTGTGATTATATACTTAATTACCAATAGAATTATGTATTGATATAATTACAGCGAGTGTTATAACTCCTACAATAACTCCTACAAAAAATACGAACTAAATCCGTCTCTTTGCCCTTTTACTTAAAGCTGGAGCTTTTTCTCTGTTTTTCATTTAAACTCGCCAAAAAAATGTCTATTTTAAAATAAAATTTCTTCTTTATTTTATATAAATTTTTACAATTTTGCTTATTAATTCAATAGAACCGTTGATTAATCCTGCTAAAACGGAAATAGTTGCTATTCAATTAAGACTTAAATTTGGAGAGGAACCATTGAATTTGGATAATTTGAGTATTGAATGTTTAAAAGCCTTTTGGGTTCTTTAAAACTTTTTTATTTTAGTTTTCTAAATTTTTAAAAAGACATAAATATAAAAATACTTTAGAATATATATGGAACTCGAAAAATCTGAAATTCTTTATGTTATTGGGTTGATAATTTCTGTTAGTTTTATGTTTTGGATTTTTTTATACAGTTTTTTAATCCTGGATTTGACATTTTTAATCTTTTTCTGG
>JBHLNT010000080.1:0-17399 GCA_048941265.1 Promethearchaeota archaeon | reverse complement strand
TAACTGCATCAATGATGTTTATATTTGCTGCCCATCTGGAAGGATATCGAGAACTAATAATCGCAGTTGCAATGGTGACCCCCACTAATATACCAATTGTAAGCCAGGGTATTGTAAATGTTACTGTAAGTAGTCCCGTGTCAGGAACAGCAGATACCATAAGAAAACCCTGTAAAAGCCCTGCTAGAATGCCAATAGCAGCACCAAGTAGTGATATGATGATCGTTTCTCCAGAAACAGTCCTAATTACCCCTTTTTTATTTAGTCCAATTGATCTAAGCATTCCGATTTCTCTTCTCCGAGACATTGTAGAAAGAAGGCTATGCAAGGCTAATCCAATCATAGCGATAATTATAGCAAAGGTTAAGACTCCAGTAGTGATCATTGTTATGAGATTTATCATACCAGTGAACATATCTTCGACAAATGATCTGGTAAATCCAAATAAAACAAGATATCCTTGATCTTGTATGTATTGAGTTAAATCTTCCAAAACTTGCTCGTCGTCATAACCATTTTTAATCCAGATATACCAATCAAAGGCGTATCTTCTGCTTTCTAAAGTTTGAGTTTTTAAATCAAGAACAGTCCAAACATTTGCTTCAACATTATTAAGCTCTTGTTTTAATTGGGTATGTACGCTATTTATATCTTCAATACTATTACTATGGATGAGAACTGAAGTAATTTTATCGTAAGTACCATTAGGTAATGAACCTCGATTCATAAGATATACATAATTTCTAGCGTTCTCATAATTGATATACACAGTATTGGTTGTTTGCTCAACATCGTAATATCTCTCAGATGCAGAACTCCAAAAAGCTCTTTCAGATTTGGCTAATGATGGGTCTTTGATTATCCCTATCACTTGATATTTAGGCCATGAAGGTGCATATAAAGTATATGTTGAATTGTCTACTAAAAGGTTCAAATAATCAAGGTCTAATCTATAGTCTGATCCATAAGTTGAATTATAGCCTTTTATTCTTAATCTCATTATGAAATTCGATAAATTTATATAAGAAAATGCTGGCATTTCTTGATTAAATTCAAAATCGTAGGGTAAATAGTCAGTATTATTAAGATCACCTAACTTATCGTACTTTCCAGTATAATAATTTAATACATCTAATTCAAGGTTGTCCACTGAGGCATTGAGAAAAGAAGTAATAGAAATATTATGTGGATTTATATAATGTGTCATAAAATATGTCATATCGAAATCTATAATGACTTCCATTGATGTTTTATTGCTAGTAAAAGTCATGTTATTCGGTTCTATTGGTGCGGGAAGAGTTAAGAAATCTACTAGACCTGTACTAGAACCATTTGTGGTTGTAACACTTGTATAGAGACTATTTGCAAAAATCTGATATTGCATAGATTGAAATTCTTGAGGGAAAATAGTAATATTCGAACCGATACCAAATGATGAATCACTCTCTTTCATAAGATTAGCATAACTTTCATCCACTACACATACCATTTTAGTATTATTTAGTAGTTGTTCCATAGTTGAACCTGAATACTCATCAGACTTGTCAATTAGTGTGTTTTGACCAAAATATGAATCATCAACTAATTTTCCACTTGAATTAGTTCTTATCCCTACAACTGAAGATTCAAAATTTATCGCAGGATCAAAAGGATTGAAAAGTACTTCAGCCCCATAAGTAGGACTGAAATAATCCATCCTTGTAGTGTAATAGTCGATATTAGAGACATTTTCTATAGCACCGATAACTTCAGAGAAATTGAACCATTTAGATTGAAAATTATCAATACCGGGCTCTCCTGATTGAGACTTATGTCTAAACATAAGATCGGTTCCACCACCATTCAAATTATTAAGAGATATAGAATCCCATGTGTTCCATGAAATAAAAATACTATAGCTTTCAACATCTTGTCCTATAAGGTTTGAAAAACCAAACCCTTGAACATCATCAACGATTGCGATAACTTTTAATTTAACATTGCATGTAATTTCAACAGCATTGTCTACATCATGATCTCTAAGTGCTGTTGCCGAAGGATAATCAACTCCGAGGGAAAATCGAACCAATACTGTATCTCCTTTTTTTAAATCAAACTTGTCAGCAGTTTCTTTAGGAATCATTACAGTATTCTCATCGGATAAGTCAGTTATCAGCTTTTCAAAAGGCTTACTGCTAGGATCTAAAACAACGGTTTCATTCATATGCTTTTTCATCATTTTTGGCTCTACAACATTCGCAGTGATAGAAACATCCCATTCTTTTTCTAATTGACGATGTCCGACCCATTTATGCCCATCCCATATTTGAATATTTTCGTAGGTTACTCCCATAACCTCATCAACACCTTTCCGATCTTCTAATTTGTTTCCAAATTCTAATGGTGTACCATAACAAATGATTCGTACATCGCAACCCATTACATCATTTACTGTTGTTTGTACTCCAGCTTCTATGGAACCCAAAAAAACACTCAGACCGATAAGATAACTCGTCGTTAACGATATCATTGAAAATGTGAGAACTGTTCTCTTTCTATGTCTTAAAACATTTTTTCCAGTTAATAATGTTGTATGTTTAAGGTATGGGGAGAAAATTTTAACGAACACTCTTGTAAGCGGACTTACAAAGAGATTCATAAGCCCAATAATACCCAATAGGATCATGGTTGGCGCAATCATTGATATGGTAGAAGCTTCTTCGGATCTTTCGGGTCCAAAACGGGAAAGAGTAAACAAAAGGTATGACCCAATTGCTATAAGCAACAATGCCATTATACCTACTAATATTTTTCTTTTAAAATGCTTTTTTTCGCGTTCGGCTTTTTGAGCAAGGGGATTTAAACACTCTATTATTGGCTTACGACTCGCTTTCCAGCTTGGATATATAGAAGCTAATATGCAAGAGATAATTCCTACTGCTAACGTAACAATTATAGTTTGTGGATATAATACAATACCAAATTCAAAGCCTTGAAAGTATTCACCGACTCCTCCTGGAAGATTTCTTAGAGACTCTATTGTCAACCAAAAAATGAAATATGACATGAAATAAGAACCAATTGTTCCTATTATTGCTCCTATTATCCCCATTATTATTCCTTGATATAAAAACATCTTAAATGTCTCAGATTTCGACGATCCAATTGCTTGAAGCATTCCCGTTTCATATTCCTGTTCTTCCTTGATTATATTGAAAATGTTCATAATAAGAATAATCGATAATATTAAAGCTACGAGAGCAAACATCAAAAACATTGTCCTCAGCATTGTCATAGAACTATTAATTTGATCAACGCTATCAGATTTAAGATCAGCAGCAACCCATTTGTCATTGTCAAGATCATGGTCAATTTCCTTAATAACATCCTTAATTAAATTGAGATCATCTACTCCAATCGCAGCAAGTGTGACTTTATCATCATAATCGTTTAGTCCATCAACAAGATCGTGTGCAGTACCAAGGGTTGTAAAAATACAAGGCCCTCGAGAAGGCGATGAGAATTGTTCAGGTGTGTCAGGATCAAAATCACGTGCTTCACCATTATCTCGAATTATAGCAAGTACTTTATATTTTGGCCATAAACTTGAATCCGTTTTGACTAATTCTTGTTCGCCTGTTGGAAAGGTTTTTTCATAATCAATTGGGAAAATATAAATTGTATCCCCAGCTTCAAAATCCTTACCTAATTTTATTTTTAATGATTCTGTTATTACGATTTCATCGGAAGAAGCATCCTTTAGCAAATCCTCCAAACTATTTCCATCGACCTTAGAATCTAATATTGTAGGAGGACCACCTAAATGTTGCTCACCTTTTGAATCAGGATCAATTCCATATATGGCTGATGAAGTACTATTGTCGTCTAGTGAGCCTCCTTCTACGGCAGTTACTTGTATATTAAATCCTGAAATTCGATATGCAATATCTGTAACGTGATCCAAATCTTTAACATCTTTTAAATCGTTGGGATTAAACCAACCGTCCGCATTTTCAGTATCACGAAGAAGAATATCAGCTGTACCCATACGTCTATCAATATCATTTACAAATGTTACTTGAAAGGAATCGTTTGCAATTAAAATACCACCAAATAACGCAACTCCTATTACAAGGGTAAGAGAAGTAAGAATATATCTTGCTTTACGCCGTTTCATATTCCTTATTGCTAACTTTAATATAACTCCCATTTTAGTATCTCCGAATTATTTTTGTGATTGATGGCTAGCAATTTGTTGTGGTTTTTGATTAATATTTTCATTTTTTTTCTCACTTTCGAGTTTTGAAAGAAAATTTTCGATGATTTGGAGATTCTTGTTCATAATTTTGATTCGTTGTTTTATCAATTCTTTGTTATATTTTAAGATTTCCACTTTGGAATCAATGGAATCTTTCATTATCAATTCCATTCCTGGATAAGAAATTAATTTCTCCAAATCTTCTAAAAATGACGGATCATGCACATCTGTAATCCCTAACGTGGATAAGATTATTGATCTTATTGAATCGACCATCATGGAATGTTTTTGGATTAAGATTTTTATAGCATTTTCTCCTTTGGAGGTAATCGCATATACTTTCTTTTGGCGTCCAGCGCCATCCATCTCAACACATTCAATAAGACCTTTTTCGCTTAATGATTCTAATAATGGATAAATGTTTGATGAACTTGGCTGCCAAACTCCTAAAGTGCGTTTTTCAATTTCTTTCAAAATCTTATAACCATGACACGGTTCATTCTGCAGTACCAATAAAATTAATCCACTCATGAATCCTTTTTTCATTGCAACTTCGAAAGAATCAACGATATCCTTTATTTTATTATCGTTGTCTTTTTCCGTCATATTTTCAAAACTTTTTTGTTTTTTTAGTAAATTTTTTTCTAATATTTAGTCTTTTTTCAATTAAAATCTATCTGTAGACCAATTTTAATTAAAAAAAGTTTTAGTAAATTATGGTTAAAATGTAAAAATAAGAATAATATAAAAAGATATCTATGAGTCATAGATATGATTAATAGTCATTATTATTATTAAAAACAAGGATAGAGTGGCAATTATACTAAATAAAAAAGAAATTAATAAAAATTTATCTAAAAAATCATAAATAAATGATATTAAATTTAATTCCATCTTTAATTTTATAAAAGTAATAATTTAAATCCTGTTATGAAAATCGCAAGATATTATAATAACAAAAAAGTTATAGAAGATCAGATACCTAAACCAGAGATAGGATCTGGAGAATTTTTAGTTAAAGTGAAAAAATCAGGAATCTGTGGTTCTGATATTTTGGAATATTATCGAATCGCTAAAATGAAAAAATTGGGAGTAGATAACTTGGTCTTAGGTCATGAAATTACGGGTGATATTGTTGAATTAGGTGAGAATGTAAAAAATCTTAAAGTGGGAGATAGAGTGTTTGTTTCCCACCATGTTCCTTGTTTTGAATGTCATTATTGCCAGCTTGGTCACCATACTGCATGCAATTTACTTCATAATACTAATTACGATCCGGGGGGATTTGCTGAATATCTCAGAGTTCCAAATATTAATATTGAAAAAAAAGGTGTATATGTCCTGGACGACGAAGTCTCTTATGAAGAGGGAGTCTTTATAGAGCCATTAGGCTGCGTTTGTCGAGCTCAAAGATTGGCAGACATTAAAAAAGGGCAGACAATTCTTATATTAGGAAGCGGAGTTTCAGGTTTGTTGCATCTTATACTCGCAAAAGCAAAAGGAGTAGAAAAAATCATTACAACTGATATTAGTGAATATAGACTAAATATGGCAAGAAAATACGGAGCAATAGCAACGATAAAGGTGGGTGAAGATGTTTTATCAATAGTAAAAAAATTGAATAATAACAAGACTCCCGACTGCATTATTGTATGTACGGGGGCTCTATCTGCGGCGAAACAAGCCATTCAATGTGCTGGTCCGGGCTGTACTATTATTTTTTTCGCGGTACCAAAACCGGGGGTTAATATTGAAATCCCTATTAATGACTATTGGAGAAATGAAGTCACTATCATGACATCGTATGGAGCAGCGCCTCAAGATTTAGATGAGGCTTATAACAGAATCAAATCCAAAAAAGTTAACGTTGTTGATTTGATTTCTCATCGATTTCCTCTCAATAAAGTTGGGGAGGCTTTCAAAACTGTCTGTGAAGCTGATAAATCACTAAAAGTAATTCTTGAGCCAAATAAGGAGTAAAATTAAAGAGATTAGTATTTTAATAATTTACTTTTTTGTAGGTGCTTTGTTATAATCCAAGATTCCCAATGTGTATAAATTTCTCGCAAAAATCCTCTCATTCTTTTTTTAGGGAAGAAAAGGTCTAATTTAAGTAATTTTTTTACCTTCTCTTCAAAATTCGGAGTAAATTTTATTTTCATTAATCCAATATCAACCTTTTTCTGGTTGTCTTTGATCTTTTTTCTCATATATACAAAAGGTCTTATATCTGGATTTTTAGCAATGTAAGAATGACTAGATGTTAAATATTCTAAATTACGATAAATCATTTCTGCTATATCAATATCTTTTAAATATTGTGATATTGAACATTCTTTAAAACCATACCAAGGACCAAATCCATCCACTCCTGGTTTTGGTTGATCAAAACCTAAACAGCTAACATGAAGGATTTTTTCTCTCTTCAATAAAATTCCTATGTGAGATTTTGAATGTCCTGTAAATGGAATGGTTTCTATTTCAAATTGTTCAAATTTAATAGTATCACCGGGCTCAAAATTACTTATACTCTTACAACTTTGAAATTTATTTAATCTTCCGAACTTTTCAATAGTAGAGTATCCCAAAGATTCATTGAATCCATATCCTTCGTAAAAATTATGTAAATCAACTAAATAATTTGCTTCAGGAGCAGGTGCATGTATTTTTGCTCCGACTTGTTCCCATGCATGAACATGTGTGATATGATCCATATGCCCATGAGTACAAACATAATCCGTAATTGGCCCATATAGGTAATTAATTTCCTCGACTAAATTCGGTTCAATATTGGCATCAAGAATGATAGCTTTTTGATTTCTACCTTCTTTGGGTAATATAAGAAGCCCATCGCAACAAGAAAATACAGAAGGTGGTTTAATTTGATGTAAAAGTAAAACATCTTCAGTAACTTTTTGAATTTGAAGATTATCTATTTTAGGTATATACATAAAAATACTATACTGGCTGAAAATAATTGATATTTGTTGAAAAAAATAAAAAAAGATTTAATAAATTAACTTAAACAAAATTTAATTTAGTTAAAATTATAGTCCTTTTGGACCATTTCGATAAATCTCAAAAGCCTCATCCACAGTTGCATTTTCATGAACTATTGCTCTGACGGCTTGTATCATCCCAATAGGACTGTCGCTTTGAAAGATATTCCGCCCCATATCGACACCTACGGCGCCTTTATCAACCGCATCCTTTGCCATCTGTAAGGCATCTCTTTCCTCTACTTTTTTCCCTCCAGCAATCACTATTGGTACTGGACAAATACTAGTAACGTTTTCAAAGTTTTCGCAATAATAAGTTTTAACGAATGTTGCTCCCATTTCAGCTGCCATACGACTAGCCATTCCAAGATAGCGATCATCTCTTACCATTTCTCTTCCAACGGCCGTAACCGCTAAAGTAGGAATACCATATTCTTGTCCCCAGTTGACTAATTTAGATAAATTCATTAAACTCTGCTTTTCATATTCTCCCCCTACAAAAATGGAACATGTTATAGCAGATACATTTAGTCTAATCGCATCCTCTATCGTGACGTTAATCTCTTCATTTGAGAGTTCTTTCAGCATGCTAGCTCCTGCTGAAACTCTAAGTACAATTGGTATATCTAAGCCGGGAGAAACACAGCTTCTTAACATACCTCGTGTTAGCATTAGCGCATCTGCATATTGAAATAATGGATTTAAATCTCCAAAACATTTTAATTGCCCAGGAATATTTCCAAAATATCCATGATCAATAGCTAACATTACACATTTTCCAGATTTAGGCTTGATTATCCTCGATAATCGATTATTCATTCCCCAATCCATTTTTTTCACTTTTATTTAATATACTTTTTATGTAAGTTTCTTTGTTGATCAGTATAATGTTTCTTTATAAATTAACGATCTCTATTTTATTTTTTCTATATAAAACAAGATATTATGAGCTTCTAAAAATCTTTAATATCTAATCATAGATAGCTTTTTAAATTTGAAAGCCTAAATAGTTATTATTCGGTTTAAATGGAGTTGAAAAGGTTGGATAAAGAATTATTTGATGAATATAAGAAAAAGGGCCGAGGAAGTTGGGGGAAAGATTTAAAAATATGGAAGACCATGTATAACGCTTTCCTCAACGCTTCAAAAGAACAAGATTTTAATCCTGTAATTGAAATGTTCTTGGATATTTTTTTAAGTATTCCCAAAGCGCGAAAGGAAGAAAATCCTATTGTTATGCATCCTTTTAACTATGAACCTGCATTAATTTTTGCGATGAATTTGACACCGTTGATGCAGGAAGTAATTAGTGTTGGATTGGCACCCTTTCACTTAAATGAACCTTATATTGATTATGCAAAACAAGTGGGATACGGTGACAATCCTACTCTTTGTAATGCCCAGAGACCTTTCGTTTCGCTGATGTTACAGGGTGCAGCACCTATCCCTGATTATCTCGTGTATTCAACTGCACCTTGCAATTCTCTCACAATGTCTTACCAAGTTATGCAAAATCTCGCGAATATCCCATCTTTTTACGTAGATATCCCCTATTGGGCTTATAATCAAGAAAATGAGTATTTTGATGAGAAAACCATAGACTATATTATTAATCAATCAAAAAATCTGATTGCATGGTTAGAGAATAAGACAAAGCATGAATTTGATGAAGAAAGATTTATGCACACAATGGGTATGGTTAATCAAGCCCGGGAAAATGTATTGGAATTCAACGAACTCCTAAAAAATGTACCCTGCCCGATGCCAAGCCAAGCTGGATTTTTAGGAAGCTTTTTTACTATGGTGACCCGTGGTGGAAGCACTGAAGCAGTCAATACAACTAAATGGTTTCGTGATACTGCCGCTCAGAATGTAAAAAACGGTATAGCTGGTGTCCCGAATGAAAAAATAAGAATTGCATGGCCTTATACTCACGTTTTTTTCGATCAAGAACTACTTCCTTGGATGGAACAGACATATAACGCTGTAGTCATAATGGACCTTCTAGGTCATTATAAGGTACTTCCCCATGATGTATCTACCACTGATAACTGTTTTCAAAGTTTAGCTAAGGGAATGTTGGATGCATCAATGGTTGGTACGCTAAGAGGACCAATAGAATACTATATTGATTACCTAGTAAATTATATGAAAGATTATAAGATAGATGCTGTAATATTCCCCGTACACTTTGCTTGTAAACATGTTTTTGCCATGGCACAGGTAGCTTCGGAAGCTATAAAAGAAGAAATAGGAATACCAACCTTAATTTTTGGATGTGACTCTTATGATTCCCGAGAAGTCACTTCAGAAGCGATCAGGGGGCAAATCTCCGAATTTTTAACTCAAATTGTTCTCTAAAATTATTTCGGAATAGAAAGGGTAAAATTTCCGACTTTCTAACTCAAGTTGTAATGTAAGATAAGGAATAAACTAGGATCTTCAAATCCTTATAACCATTTTTTTTAAATTAACATCAGATTTTTAAGGAAATAAATCCCAATAGATACTTAACTTCAAGATTTTAAGTAGATCCAATCCTTAATATGTTTTAGGTGAAAAAGCTGGATATTGAACTTTTTAATAAATATAAAAAACTTGGAAGGGGAAACTGGGGTAAAGACCTTAGATTATGGAAAATGTTATATATGGGGGCTATCAATAACTTGAAGGATGAAGAGTTTACACCAATCGCAGAAATGTTATTGGATGTTTTCCTTAGCATTCCCCGAGCTCGGAGTAATGATACTCCTATTATTATGTACCCTTTTAACTATGAACCCCAATTATTCTATGCTATGAATCTAATTCCGCTAATGCAGGAAGTTTTTAGCGTAGGCTTAGCTCCAGCTCAACTCAATCAACCCTATCTTGATTTTACTAATCAAATAGGTTATGGAGATAATCCTACTCTTTGTAATGCCCAAAGGCCATTAATCGGGTCCTATTTACAGGGTGCAGCTCCAGTGCCAGACTACTTATTCTTTCTCTCAACACCTTGTAATTCTCTCGCTATGACCTATCAAGTATTTCAAAATTTAACTGGAGTTCCCACCTTCTCGATGGACGTCCCATATTGGGCGTACGACCAAGTCAGTGAGTTTTATGATGAAAAAACAATTGATTACATGGCTAATCAAACAAAAGATTTAGTAAAATGGCTGGAAACGAAAACTCAACAAAAACTGGAGTTTGAAAAATTACATAAAACATTGAAATTGGTAAATGAGGCAAGAGAATATATTTTAGAATTCAATGAACTTCTAAAGACAGTGCCATGTCCTTTAGAAAGCATGAGAACAGGTCTAAATTTTTTTATTATGACGCTACGTGGAGGCACTGAAGATGCAGTAAAGTGTACTAAATATTTGCGTGACCTAGCTGCGGAAAATGTAAAAAATGGGATCGCTGGGATACCTAATGAGAAAATCAGGATTGGATGGCCGTATACACATATCTTCTTCGATGCAGAATTATTTCCATGGTTAGAGCAGAAGTTTAAAGCTTCTATTATTATGGATATATTAGGATATTATCAAGTTTTACCCCACGATATTTCTACAGAAGAAAAATGTTATGAAAGCTTAGCTATGGGAACTTTGGACTATTCAATGATTAGTACCTGTAGAGGACCTCTTGAATATCTTACAGATTATATCATAAATTACGTTAAAGAGTATAAGTTAGATTGTGTGATTCTCCCATGTCAATTTGCGTGTAAACACGCATTCTCCATAGCAAGAGTCGCTTTGGAAGCAGTTCGAGAAGAAACGGGGATTCCAACTCTATTATTTGGCTGTGATCCTTACGACGCGAGGGATGTACCTTCAGAAACAATTAGGTCAAAAATTGAGGAATTTTTAACTCAAGTTGTGTTATAATACCAATTCATATTGAACTAACAACCTATCTATTTTATCTTTTTAAGAATTTTTTCCAAAATAGTATAATAGATATTTATTTAAAGTCAAATGGTATAAATAATTATTAATATTCCAAACATAAAAGAGTCCAATGAATTCTAAAATATGAAGATGATTTGGATTCATACGTAAATTAGAAAAGAGAATTGTATATGACTGTTATGGAAAAAATCTCTCAAGCTCTTCCGCTTGCAAATCCTTGGATTGAAAGCTGGAAAAATGAGGGAAAAAAGGTTTTGGGATATTTTTGTACCTATATCCCTGAAGAAATTATCTATGCTGCTGATATTTTACCCGTGAGAGTGAGGGCTAGAACGTGTGCCGCAGGTGATACTCCTATGGGTGATGCATATATGACTCCAACATCATGTAGCTATACCAGATGTTGTTTAGAGTTAGCAAATCAACATCAATATGACTTTCTTGACGGTATAGTTTCCTGCAATAGCTGTGACCAAATTCGACGTCTTTATGACAACATAAGATACAAGGCTCCCTTTCCTTATCATTATATCATGGGAGTTCCTGGTTGTGTTAGTGAAACTACACATGAATGGTTCGGTCATGAAATTACCAAATTTAAGGAAAACTTAGAAAAGAATTTTGACGTTATTATTTCCGATGATAAGCTTAAAAATGCTATAAAAGTTTATAATAAATCCCGAACACTACTTAAAGAACTCTACGAACTTAGAAAACTCGATAATCCTCCTATTACCGGGACCGAAGTATTAAATATTATTTCTGCAGGAATATCCATGCCAAGAGATCAATTTAATGACCTTTTGGCCCAACAACTTCAAGAGCTTAAAGAAAAAGAGGGCATATCTGATTATAGAGCAAGGATAATGATTATAGGAAGTATGCTTGATGAACCTGATTATATGAAAATCATAGAAGATCTAGGGGGATTAGTTGTAACCGACTCGCAATGTCTTGGAACGAGATATTTTTGGGATTTAATTGATGAAAATAAAAATCCTATTGATGCAATTGAAGAGCGATACCTTTCAAAAATATCTTGTCCTCGTATGACAGGGAAATATCCCGAAAGAGAAGAGTTCATGATGAAGCTCATTAAAGAATTTAATGTTGATGGGATTATTTTTCAAAGAATGAAATTCTGTATTCTTTGGTGGGCCGAAATTTTTTTACTCCGTAATAAATTAAAGGAAGAGGGTATCCCATATCTTGAATTAGAAAGAGAATACGTGTTGAGCGGAGCGGGAGCTATGAAAACCCGAGTCCAAACTTTTATGGAAATTTTGGAAGCTAGGTGAAACTATTGGACGTAGAAACTTTCCAGAAATATAAGAAATTGGGAAGAGGTGGTTGGGGTAAGGATTTATCTCTTTGGAAAACGATGTATATGGGCTTTTTAAATCAATTTAAAGAAGAAGATTATACTCCTTTCGTTGAGATGATGCTAAATATGTTTTTAGAATTACCAAATGCCCGAAAAGAGGGCAGGCCCATTATAATGCATCCGTTCAATTATGGTCCGGAGGTATTTTATGCCATGAATTTAGCTCCCCTGATGCAAGAGGTATTTAGTGTAGGTTTGGCCCCATTCCATTTTAATGAACCGTATATCGATATTACAAATGAAATAGGCTATGGTGACACACCAACATTATGCAATGCTCAAAGACCTTTAATCGGTGCTCATATGCAAGGAGCCGCACCTGTTCCGAACCTTCTTTTCTTTACTTCTACACCCTGCAATGCTATTGCAATGACTTACCAAGTATATCAGCAATTAATCGATGTTCCAACTTTCAATTTGGATATCCCATATTGGGCTTATGATAAAGTTAATGAATTTTATGATGAGAGAACGATGGAATATATGGTCCAACAAACTAAGGACCTAATTTCTTGGATAGAAAAGCAAACTAACCAAACGTTAGATTCAGAGAAATTCCAACAGACTATGAGATTGGTAAATGAGGCACGGGAAAATGTAGTAGAATTTAATGAACTTCTAAAGAATGTACCCTGCCCTGTGCCAAGTATAACGGGTTTTGGAAACTATATTACCATGGTAACTCGGGGAGGAACTCACGATGCTGTTAAAGTCACCAAATATATTCGCGATGAAGCAGCTGCAAATGTTAAGAATGGGGTGGCAGGAGTACCGGATGAAAAAATCAGAATTGCCTGGCCCTATACCCATGTATTTTTTGATCAGGATCTCTTACCGTGGATAGAAGAAACATTTCAGGCAGTTGTAATCATGGACTTATTAGGATATTACCCTGTTATGCCCCATGATGTATCTACAATCGAAAAATGCTATGAAAGCTTAGCTTTAGGAGCTTTAGATTTCTCTATGGTCGGAACTTGCAGAGGCCCTGTTGAATTCTATGTAGATTTTGTATTAAATTATGTCAAGGAATATAAGATTGATGCTGTCATAATTCCAATGCAATTTGCTTGTAAGCATGCCTATGCCATAACCCGTGTGGCTGCTGAAGCAGTTCGAGAACAATTGGGAATTCCCACTTTAATATTTGGATGTGATCCGTATGATTCAAGAGAGGTTTCATCTGAAACTATAAGAGAGAGAATTTCAGAGTTTTTAACTCAAGTAGTAATGTAAAGTAAGTTTATAAAATGTGCTTGTACTCTGCTCGAGTACATACTTTTATGGAAATATTTAAAAAGAGGTGAGAAGAATGGACGAGGAAATATACAATAAATATAGAAAGCTTGGAAGAGGAAGTTGGGGAAAGGATTTATCTCTTTGGAAGACTATGTATAATTCGATTCTTACTTTGATTAAAAATGAAGAAGAATTTAATCCATTTATGGAAATGTTTCTTAATATGTTTGTGAGAATACCAGAAGCACGAAAGGAAGGAAAACCCGTTATTATGTATCCATTCAACTATGAACCTGCGCTATTCTTTGCTATGAACTTAGCTCCCATTATGCAAGAAAGTTTTAGTGTTGTTTTGGCCCCTTTTCACATTAATGAAACCTATATCGATATTACAAATGAACTGGGTTATGGCGACACTCCAACATTGTGCAATGCTCAGAGGCCTATAGTTGGCGCTTATACGAAAGGGGTTGCCCCTATCCCAGATATGATGTTCTTTACTTCAACACCCTGTAATGCTTTAGCAATGAGTTATCAAGTCTTTCAACAATTAATTAAAGTACCTTGTTTTAATATGGATATTCCATACTGGGCTTATGACCAATCAAATGAGTTTTATGACGAAAAAATCATGGATTATATGGTTACACAAAACAAAGAGCTAGTATCTTGGTTAGAAAAACAAACAAATCAAAAACTTGATGAGGAGAAATTCCAGCAAACTATGAAATTGGCAAATGAGGCACGTGAATATATAGCTGAATTTAATGAACTTTTGAAGAATGTACCCTGCCCCATGCCGAGTATAACAGGTTATCTTAATTTTGCTACTATGGCAACTTCCAGTGGAACTCCTGAAGCAGTAAAAACAACTAAATGGATTCGTGATCAAGCGGCTGAAAACGTTAAAAACGGAGTAGCTGGAGTACCGGATGAAAAAATCAGAATTGCGTGGCCTTATACCCATGTATTTTTTGATATGGAGCTCTTACCGTGGATAGAAAAAACATTTCAAGCGGTGGTTATCATGGACATATTAGGATATTATCCTGTTTTGCCCCATGATGTATCAACAATCGAAAAGTGCTATGAAAGTCTAGCCATGGGAGTATTAGACTTCTCTATGATTGGTACCTGTAGAGGTCCTGCTGAATATTATACAGAATTTGTCCTAAAATATGTGAAGGATTATAAAATTGACTGTGTTATTATGCCCATGCAGTTTGCTTGCAAACATGCCTATTCAATAACTCGAATAGCTGTTGAAGCGGTTCGAGAAGAATTAGGAATTCCTTCTCTAGTATTTGGCTGTGAC
The DNA here is from genome assembly GCA_048941265.1 of Promethearchaeota archaeon. Classification (GTDB taxonomy): domain Archaea; phylum Asgardarchaeota; class Lokiarchaeia; order Sigyniarchaeales; family SOKP01; genus LW40-45. The sequence goes on along the minus strand of JBHLNT010000080.1, from coordinate 2,320 downwards.
CCATATGACTCAAGAGAAGTAACCGCGGAAGAGATCAGATCAAAGATTACTGAGTTTTTAACTCAAGTTGTATTATGATTAATCAATAAAGAGAATCCAAATTGAATACAAATTTGTAGAATATTTCTCATTTCCATTATAAAAAGATATAAAGAAATAAACAATAGTCTTATTATAAATAAATAAATTGTAGAGAATTATGATTGTGGCGGGATGTGATGTCGGTTCTTTAACCGGCAAAGCAGTTATATTAAAGAATGGAGAAATCATATCAACTAGCATCGTTCCGACAACTCCTAAACCCGAGAGAACAGCGAAAAATGCGATGGATGAAGCACTTGAAAATGCTAATTTAACTTTAGATGAAATAGAGTATATTGTCGGAACCGGATATGGAAGGGTGAAGATCCCTTTTGCTAATTCAGAAATTTCTGAATTATCATGCCATGGCAAGGGAGCCCATTCTTTTATTCCATCAATTCGAACCATAATTGATGTGGGCGGTCAAGATTGTAAAGTTATAAAAGTTAGTAAAGACGGCAAAATTCTTGATTTTGCAATGAACGATAAATGTGCTGCAGGAACGGGCAGATTTTTAGAAGTCATGGCCAGAACACTTGAGTTAAAACTTGAAGAACTCGGTCCAATTTCACTTCAATCAAAAAATCAGGCTAAAATAACAGCCCAATGTAGCGTGTTCGCTGAAACAGAGGTTGTAAGTTTAATGGCTGATGGAGTTGAAGTTCCAGATATAGTAGCTGGAATACATGATGCTATCGCTTCGAGGATTATGTCTTTAGTATATAGAGTAGGACTTGAAGAAGATTTAACTATAACTGGGGGAGTAGCTAAAAACATTGGAGTTGTGGCATTCCTAGAAAAAAAGTTAGGTGTCCAGGCTAAGAAATTACCAGTTGATCCTCAACTAATGGGTGCTTTAGGAGCTGCTTTAACAGCGCAAAAGAAAGCCGAATCTCAGTAATTTTTTTTATTTACTCAGCTATTTTTCATTTTTTTATCTAAACTTTCAAATCTTTTAAGGTTAGTTCAATGAAATTCTCTCTATTTTTTATATTAGGATAGAATTGAAGTTTAATATCCTTTTTTGAGATTTCAAACATTGAAGTGAAATGAGTCCCGCCAAAAACTTCGCCTAATGGGGAATCTGTCATTTTAGACATCGCAACAAATACCTTGTCATCTGATAAAATTTTGAACGCTCCTTCAGTGGTTTTCTCCACTTGCGGAAGAAGTTCTATTCCCCTTTTATAACGTTCTAAAGAACGATAGTTAGTTTCATTATCTGTGTAAATATCCTTTAAATCATTTGAGATATAATGATTAGTACGATAATATTTGTCATTTACGAGTGTTAATCCAGATCTGGTAGATGTCGTTTCTAAATTTACTGCTTTTTGTTCATGTTGTGATGCTAAATTATAACTATATCCCCCAGATCTCCCGGAAGTCTGGCATATTTTAACAGCATCATCAATTGTTTTTGCTTCTACCATCGCATGGTCTAACAATCCTTTTGGAAGACCTTGTTTTAAATCTGGATCTTGTAAAGCATTACCGGTCATGATGATACCATCAGAGCTGAAAGAGACCGAATTACCGGGAAGACAGCCAGGATAACAATAGGTAAAGATGGTTGGACCTTTCTCATACTTTGCAAATAGTATATATGAGTATTCTCTTATCGTCTGTACGTGATCTTCATTATGCCCCAGAATAATTTTATTATCTTCTTTAAATATTAAGGTCGAACACTCTGTTTTGGGAATTTCCAACTTAATTGAATGTCGAAAATTAACTATTGCAATTTCGCGGTACTTCATTCTGGCACCATCTGCGATCCCTTTCATCTCATCGACGTATTGTGGATATAATTTATCAGCAAAGGTCTGTATTTCGTTAAACCATTCCGGTTTCATCGAATCCATCAACTTTAGACCAATATAAAATGGACTTTTGAGCATAGCTTTTCCTATAAGCTTTTTGAATTGGCTTCCAACTTGAAATCCTATGTCATAATGGCTTCCACTTACATGAATAATAGGAAATTGAATACTTTCACTCATCAAACATGAACTTATTAAAAATTATAGATTAAAAAATTAATAAATAAAAAAAAAAGTTGGTAAATATGAAATTTTCATTAAATTATTTTCTGAACTATTTCTGAAAGATCAAGAGCTTGGATTTCGTTATTTTTAATATTTGCTTTAAATTGATTTAAACAGAAAGGACAACATGAAACAATTGCCTCAGCAGTTGTCTCTTTTGCTTCTTCTATACGCTCATGTGCAGCAAAAGC
>JBHLNT010000079.1:0-17432 GCA_048941265.1 Promethearchaeota archaeon | reverse complement strand
ATCCTGTTGGTCCAACCTCCAATTTCCAAATTCATAACCTGAAGTATTCATGATTAAAAAATCATCAATTATGATAGCAGAATCCCCGGAGTAAATTTCTATTCTCTCTTTTGGCATATTCGGTCCATTTAAATCCGTATAGATCAAGTTTGCAATAGACCTATTCTCAAATTCAATTAAGGCTATGCAACTATCATATACTTCAATATTTTTGTGACTAATTGAACCTCCATTAGCTATTAATTCTTTAGGTTTAGAATTTATAAGATATAAAATTAAATCAGTAAAATGGCATAATTCACCAATTAGAGGTCCACCGCCAATATTGGGATCATAGATCCAATGGTCTGTTGCGATATAAGGATTTGCTATTCTATAATTTAAAATAATCGGATTATCTCGTTTTTCTAATAATTCTTTTGCTTTGAGAATAAAAGGACTGTATCTTCGATTAAAACCGATTGAATACTTCAATTTTGTATTTTTTACAATATCATGTATTTTTATACAATCATTCATAGTTAATGCCATTGGCTTTTCAACATATACATTCTTTCCACTATTAAGAGCTTCAATAGAAAATTTGGCATGTGTGTCATGTCGAGTGTAAATAAATACTGTATTTATATCAAGATCTTTTAGTATATCTTTATAATTTGTTGTGATATAATCAGGATGATATTTTTCTTTACAAATTTGTGCTGTTTGCTTATGATTTGTAGCAATAGCTTTTATCTTACAATTTGGGTTTTGTATAAGATAAGGCAAATGAAAAGATTGAGCAAATGAACCGCATCCAATTAAACCTATAATTAATTTTTCAGATTTATCTCTAAGATCATGCTTCTCTTGGATTATTTCTGGTTTTTCCCAATCTTTTTTGAAATCTAAAAGAAAAGTAATATTATTTATGGGATCTAATAATAATCGTTCATATGCTCTATTTGCTTGATTAACTGGAATAATATCTGTAATTAAGGGTTTGACATTTATTCGATTTTCTGAAATTAATTTAAGAAAGTATTCCATATTCCTCTTTATTGTCCATGGAACATAATCTTTAGGATAATCATACCCATCAAATTCATAATACGGATCATAACGTCCGGGACCATAAGAACGTGATATGAGTAAATCTGCTTCTTTATAGTAGAGTTGGCTGCGGTCAATATTAATAGGAAACAATCCTAGCAAAATAATTTTCCCTTTATCTCGGATCAAATCTACCGCCTGTTCTAATGGTTTTGAAGATTTGGATGTTGCGCAAATTATAATAGAATCTAAACCATGCCCTTTAGTAAATTTATTGACTTCTATTTTAGAATCACCATATTCAGGATTAATTACTAAATTAGCACCAAAAGTTTTCGCAAGCTCTAGACGTTTTTTAATCAAATCAGAAGCTAAAACTATAGCTCCTGCGATTTTAGCTAATTGGATCGTTATTAGTCCAATTAATCCGGTTCCAATTATGCCCACATACTCGCCGGGTTTAATTTCAGCTCGATGGATGCCATGTAATGCAATAGCCCCCAAAGTTGCAAATGCAGCTTCTTCAAGACTAACATTATTAGGAACCTTACAACATAAATTTTTAGGAACAAATACATCTTCTGCATGATTAATACCTGCACATGCTACTCTATCGTTTATTTGGAATTCTTCAATATTACTATCTTGAATTATGCCAGAACAACTATAACCTATCGGACTTAAATTTTTAATAGGGGGCACAAAATTTTTTTGTTCAGCCCTCTTAGAATAGGATTTATATGTTTTAAGGACACTTTTTAAATTACTCGATTTAAAAATCGACAATACCCTTTTTCTAAAATTTTTTGATTTAATGAACCTTTTGATTAACGGCAAATTATCAACCTTTTTTGATTTGATTGCTGATAATTCTGTTCCCGAACTAATTAACGCATATCTGGTTTTTACCAATGATCCCTTCGTACTTAAAATTGGTTTATTTACCGCTTTTAAAATAACTTGTCCCTTAGGGTTAATGTATAATTTTCTCATAGAATTCGAAATATTATAGCAAATTGAGATTATAAAATATAATTATTAATATAATTTATTGACTTTTGAGTTTTATTTTGGTTTCAACCTCGATCTTATTAGTTTCTAGAAAAAAACTTTCTAAATGGATTATTAAAGTATGATTATTACAAATAAATCCGTATCTTGGAGAGTATTCTGATTTTTGGATAAAAATATTATATTTATGGCTTGCATCTACTTCAAAAATTATATCTTCATCGATCATTATTTTGTTGTTTTTTTGTTTTATAATAACTTCCTCATTAAAATGAAAATATATTTTAATATCGTGTTTTTGATTAATTAGGGAATCTTGGACTAATAATATAACATCTCTAATTGTTATTTCTCTCAAATCCTCATTAGTATCAATAATTCTTTTGACAATAAATCCTTCATATCCGTCATGAGAGCATTTTGCTTTTATTTTATTGTTTTTATAATCCATTCTTCTATTAACTTTTGGTTTTTTCTTCCAAGAAAACCATTCATTAATTTTAGCTTGGTTTTGGTGATCAATCTCCACCACATTATGTGCTTTACTACCTCTAAAAATATTTCTTTCATTCCAAGATTTATTGTAAGTGTATGTTCCAGAGTCTATAATGATATCTTTACCTTTTGAAGTATAAATAAAATTAGTTATGCTACTATGAGAATGAGCAGCATTTTGGGGACCAAATCTCCCCATATCTATAAACAAATAACTTGCATACTCATTCCAATTATCTCTTATTACAACAAAACCACCTTTATCAAAATATTTAACTTTTTCCTTAGGTTCTTTGTATTTAAGAGCATTAAAGATTTTAAGACCTTTATCACCTAAAAATAATAAGCTAATCGGAGATATACTTTTGGAAACGCTCTTAAAATCTTGTCTTTCGAATAAGATAGATCCCAAATTAATTAAATCTATATAAGAATTATTGTTATAGTAAGTCAATAGAAGTACTTTTCCATTATCAATATCTCCGATTAATGGTAATGAATTATTAGGTTTTATTATGTATACAAGATATTCCACCATTTTTTCAATTAATAGGATTGTATTTTTATTTAAGCGATTTAAATTAAGAATAAGAAAAATAGTAAAAAATTCGAGTACAAACTTATGATAATTTACAGACTGTTCTATATTCGTGCCATCGTCCCTAACTTGTAGGTGAATTTGTTTTATTAATTTTTTGAATGAAAATCTCTCCCATTTTTTAATCGGGCGAATATCCATAAAAATTTTGGAAAATAAGTATAAACCAGTTAAATCTCCAATTGTATGGTTAAATGACCTACGCATGTAGAAGTATCTCAAATAATAAGCATGCTGAAACATTGAATTGAAAATTTTCCTAAAAAAAACATTATTATTAATTTCTTTTGAATTCTTAAAAAAAAATAGTGTAAAAATCCATGAAATTAATCTAATCGAAATTTCTAGACCGGAAATCCAATTAATTCCATATAAAGGGGGATTCTCTTTTATCCAATTTAGAATGAGATTCTTGAATTTAATTGCGAATTTTTCATCTTTTGTAAAGTAAAAAGCAAAACCTAAATAAGTCAAATACTGATGGCGGTTGAATTCCCAAACATATTTTACATCAATATTTTTGTTTTGGGGATGGATATTGATTTTATCTGATCTTTTTAATTCCCAAATGTAATTATTGAAAAAACTATAATGCCAATTTATTTTTCTATCAAATGTGTAGTCTTTTTCGTATATATTGAATGTTCGATTTAAAATATCATCAGCATACTTTAAAAAACCTTTAATTGAATCAGAACAGTACGTATTGAGATTTTCAATTAGATCTTCATATTCAATATCATTGGAATATGCAAAAAGGTTTCTACTAAAAAATTTTTCTCTCAATTTATCATAATTTAATGATTCCTTAAAATATTTCTCGAAAAATAATTCTGATTTTATCGAATTAAGTAAAATCATCCGCTTTTTTAAGTCATATCTATATAAAAATCGGTTTAAAAGATAGGGTTTATAATGATTTACTAAATTGAATAAATTGAAAAACCTGAAAATTTTTATTAGGTTCATAAAAACTATTTAACTGCTTTTTAACTCAATAATTTATCTTATAAAATTAAAAATAATTTAAGTTTTCTTAATTTAAATACAAAAAAAATAAAATTAAAAAAAATGTGGACTATAAATTTAATTTAGAATGAAAAATAAATTCAAGAAGGAATTTTTATTTATCGTTAATTCCTTTCCGCCCGTAAATAACCAAAATAGTATTCGTGCCTTAGAAATATCAAAAAGAATAATTAAAGATGACTTTCTTCCGATAATTCTAACTCGAAGACTTGAAATAAGAGAACCAAAAGATTATTCATTGGTTAAAGAACTTCCCCCAAATTTAGAAGTTCATAAAACTGCTATTATTGAGTTAAAAAAGAAGTTTAGTTTAAGAACTTTGTTTTTTAAAATTATCGGAAAATTCTTTAACTTATATACATACACACATTGGGTTCCATTTGGTTACATACGGGGATGTAAGCTTCTACAAATTCATAATGAAATTAAATTTATTTATTCCACAGGACCGCCATATTACTCTCATTTAATTGGATATCTTTTGAAAAAAAATTATAATCTTCCTTTACTGATAGAGTATAGGGACCCATGGACTTTTAATCCACATGGACTTAACTTTAAAAAGAATCTTAATCATTTTATACAATTAAAAATAGAGCGTAAAATTTTGAAGTCATCAGACATGATAATCACGGTAAGTGAACCTTTAAAAATATTCTTACTAAAACATTTTCCTGAGATTAGTAATAAACCAATTTATATTATCCCAAATGGGTTAAACTTAATAAATTATAATGGCTTTGGAGGAAATGATGAAAAAAGAATAATTATTACTTTTATAGGAAAATTATATGGAAGTAGAAACATTGAACCCATTTTAAGAATAATTTCAAATCTCAAGAAAGAAAACAAATTAAATAAAAATAAATTTATATTTAAGATATTTGGTATTTATGATGAAAGTGCACTTAATACAACCTTAAAACTGTATAATATTACAGATCTTGTATATTTGGGAAAATTTCTTAAACGTTCACAGATTTATGAAGAAATTAAAAAAAGCTATTTAACAGTTCATATAGGCGAAAATTTGAATTACCCAACTATAGGATTCAAAGTTTGGGATTATTTAAGTTGTAGAAAAAAAATTATTTATTTAGGTCGTGAAAATTCCTTTACGGCCAGATTTCTAATTGAGAATGATTTTGGAATTACTATACCGATAAATAATACAAATAAAGGGCAGAAAATTTTTGAAAAATTAATTTCTGATATTTTTTCTAATAAATTTTCTAATACTATTGATAAAGAAAAAATCATAAAATTTTCATGGGATCGCAGAGTTGAAGATCTAAAACTATACCTAAAAAATTTTTAACAATTAATAAGTGTGTTGAGATCACAGCTGATGGGGCTTAGAAGGATTTTACGTCGAAAATTATTGAACTTCTTTGGTAAGTTCAGTAGAAAATATTCAAAAAGAAATGCTATAAGGATCATGGATCAAGACTGGGACTATCTTATTATCATTGATGCCTGTAGGTATGATCTTTTTTCTCGGTTTGTAAAAAGAAATGCACCCTATGTTATTTCAGGTGGTTCTACTACACAAGAATGGTTAAAATGGAATTTTAACGGAAATTATAATGATGTAATCTGCATAAGTAGTAATCCTCGCCTATCAAATCTAAACTTAGCGAAAACATTTGGTTTTAATCCATTCTTTAAAACTATTGATGTTTGGGATTATGGATGGGATAATAAATTAAGAACTGTTCCTCCCAAAGAAGTTACGAGAGCAACCTTAAATATGGTAGAGGAATATCCTAATAAAAGAATTTTGATACACTATAATCAACCTCACCGACCATACATCGGTGATGCTGAGTTTATTGAGATTTTAGATAACTTGCGAAATGAATCTAAATATATTAATCCTGAGCTTGGTGAATTAGATTTATGGAAAGTAATTAAAAAAAATAAAATCCCGCTTAGAAGAGTATGGATTGCATATATAAGGACTCTTAGATTAGTTATGAATGAAATCTATAAACTTGTTGACCAATTAAATGGAAAAGTCGTGATCTCTTCAGATCATGGTAATTTGATGGGAGAATACTTTAAATTTAGTCATATACCACATTTGCGGGTAAAACATTTAGTTAAAGTGCCTTGGTTAATATTAAAAAATGATAAACATCGATTTATTCCTGGCCAACATTTAAAATTGGAAGATGAAAAAAGTAATGAAATTAAATCTATAAAAAAGAGTATAAGAGCTTTAATAAATGAAAAGAAATTGTAAATAAGTCATCTTTTATGGATTAAAAATTTATTTAATATATTGGAAGTTTTTTAATCATTCCAATATATTTTCAATCATTTTAATCAAATCTTCTTTTGTTAATGCACCTACTTTCGATTCTATAAGTTTTCCTTTCTTAAATGAAATAAATGTTGGCACTCCTGTAAGATTGAATTTTGTTGGTATTAATTTATTTCTATCTATATTTAATTTTGCGATAATAATTTTTCCGTTATATTCTTCCTCCAAATCTTTAAGGAGATAATCCATCATCTTACAAGGGACACACCAAGAAGCCCAAAATTCGATTAATACTGGAATTTTGGAATTTATTATTTCTTGTTCAAAATTTTTATCGTTGATTTCCATTTTACGTGTCAAATATAGGTTTATATCCTTTATAATCTTTAGTGCCGGGATCATATTTTTCTAACAATCTCATATTACGTTTATCTCCCTGCCATGTAGTTACAGGTAATATTGTATGCCGCTTCAATTCAATTCTATTCTTTATGTCATCTTCTAATAATACTTTAAACATTCTTTCTATTTCTTCTTCTAACTTGATTTGTGGGGTAAAACCAAAAACTCTGGGTAATTTTTTGGATACTACCTCAAACGGATGGGTATCTGCCTCAACTCGTGGATTTTCTATTCTTTGTAGTTTAGTTTCTAAGCCAAATTTTACTTTTCCTACATGTGCAACTTTTTCTGCTAAATCAACTAACTTGTATAGCCCAGACACTTGATTAACAACGTCATACTGTCCAGGTTCTGGTGGTGTTATAATTAATCTTATCATACATTGCATAGCATCATTTAGAGCAATAAATCCTCTTATTTGTTCTCCTTTTCCATAAATAGTTAAAGGAATCCCCGCAACTGCTTGGGCAACAAATCTGTTAATTACAGTTCCAAACCACTCATCGATATCAAAACGTGTTCTTAATCTTTTATCAACTGCCAATTCTTCTGTGAATACTCCAAAAATAACTCCTTGCATGACATCATAGGATCGAAGCCACCAATATTTACACGCTTCTAAAATATTAAATGTATCTTGAACTTTACTTACATGATAGAAACTGGCAGGGTCTCTTGGGGTTGTTTCACCACCTAAACTCCATTTTCTGTTATCCCACTCTATACTTGCATCTGCTGGAAATAATCCCTCAAATAGAGGTCTACCTGTTAAGGGGGTTCCATATTCACCCATTGTGCCTAGTTTAATTAAATTTGATTCCGGAACTATCTCTTTCATTAACCATAATAATTTTAATGTACCAAGTACATTATTTTCTTGAACTTTGACAGCATGCTCCATATCAGCCATGCTATAGGGTGCACTCGGAATTTCAGCATAATGTACAATAGACTCTGGTTTTATTTCTTCTAAAAATTCCCTCAATTTTGCTGATTCACTAAGATTTATGTTTCTAAAATTAATTGTTATCCCATGAACTTCTCTTGCTAATTGTAATCTCGTTGTCATTCTTTCTATTGGTACAATAGTGTGCGCACCCTTTTCCATAACACAATCTCTACGTGTGAAATTATCTAGTCCACTTACTTGAAAGCCCAATTTTGCTAATTTCAAAGCTAAACTCCAACCTAAGTACCCATCAATCCCTAGAATCATCACCTTCATATTTCTCAATATATAACCATAATCGCTAGGCACCCATTCAGGACATTGCTCAAACGTAATATTCGGCTCAAAATAACCTAATTCCGCTCTTCTTCTGCATTCAATTACTATTTCTTCACCTTCGGTTAAATCTAACCCCTTATCTCTGGCCTGACCGCAGGCTCTAAAATCCACATTTCCTTTCAATTTTGCTGCTGGACAATTCCAACATGTTTTTTTAGCATTATGCAACTTTACCATTAAAATCTCATCCCAATAAGCTTATAACATCCTCTACAGTTGGATTTTTTATGTCAATCTCTTTATTTGTTAAAATGAATGAATTTTCATTATGTTTTCCTGAAAAATCTTTTTCTTTTTCAAAAACGTCTTTTTTTCCAATTCCGGCTTTTAAATTAAAACCCTTATTTTCTACTAATATTAAATCTGGAGCATTACTAATCATTTTTCCATTATATATCTCATTTTTTTTATAAACTTTTTTAATAATCTTTTTATTATTGAGTTTTAAGTCAATAAAGAGAGAATTTAATTCTTCTATCAAAAATTTTGCATCTTCTTCTTTTACAGTTCCATTTGGATAATAGCCTCTCTTGTTTAAATAAATTCTTCCAGAATCTAATACAAACGCTTTTGAACCCTTTTTAATACGATTGTACTTTTTAAATTGGTCAGTTAGCACTAAAAATCCTTGATTTTCCAGGTAGGTATTTAAATTTACATTATAATTTATTTTTTCCATTCCATGATCAGATAAAATTATGAAGGTATCATCGTCATTTAATTTATTATATATTTCTCCAATAATTTGATCTATTTCGTGAAAATATTCTAAAAATCTATGATGAAGTGGATTTTTATCATCTTCGTACACATGCCATAAAAAATGTCCAATTCTATCACTACCTGTTATGACAGGCATAAAAGTATCCCATTTTATCTCTTCCCATAAAAAATTAAAAGTATTTTTCCTAAGATTTAATATCCTAAATAATTCATCAAAGAAAAGGTCAGGTGACTGTTGATGAGCAATTTTTGTATCGACATCTATTTCATATCCTAATTCATGTAATTTTTGTACGTATTTTTTAGGGTAAACTGCATTTTCAAGGTCTAATGCAATGAACCCTGCGATATGAATTCCATTCATTTCTTTTGCAGGATAAGTGGAAGGAACATTAATTATAATATGTTTTTTCTCTGGATTCTCAATCCAGAATGGCTTACTCTTTAAAGCATTAAAATTTGGGAAACTTAAAGAGTAAGTATTCTTAATAATTTCAGTAAATCCATATATACCATGTTCTCCAGGATTTTTACCTGTTATTATTGAGCTCCAAGAGACTGATGATACACATGGAATTGATGATCTTAATTTTCTAAAATTGAAATTCTTTTTCAATTGATTAAAATTAGGCATTATCCCTTTTGTTGATAAATTATCCATTAGTTCAAAAGGTACACCATCGATTCCTAAAATTATATTTCTATTTTTCATTTTTTATTGCTAATATTAAAAATTTTTAAAAATCTTAAAATCTTTTGTTACTGTTTCTTTATTAGGTATTTTAGAGCATTCTTATCAATAGCTCTTTTAATTTTTTCATCTTCTGAATTGTATCTTTTTAGAAAAGGTTCTATTTTTTCAAAGAGCTTTTTTTTAGATTGTAAGACTACTTCATTAGAAGACTCACTCAGATCTACTAATTCATCCGGATCTTCCTTAAGATTGAAAAATTGAACCTTTTTCTCTTGATCTGAATAAATTAGCTTCCAGTTTAAGGTTCTAACTGAAATAAAAAGATAAAAATCGTTAATTCTTTTTATAAGACCATTATAGTTCCTCTTATTATTTTGAAGTGAAGCTGATAATGCATATTTAGTATGCTTATAATTTATTTCCCCATTTATTAAGGGAATTAAGCTTAAACCCATGAAATCTTGTTCCTTTGGTAGATTAAGAAGATCTAGAATAGTAGGTGCTAGATCAATTAGTTGTACTTGTTCATTTATTATTTTTTGTTCATTTAATGAATTATCTAGTTTAAAAATAAAAGGTATTCTTAAAATTTCATCATAAAGCGAGGCAGAATGACCTAAGTAATTACGTTCAAATAACTCCTCTCCATGATCAGATGTGATTATTATAGTTGTGCCATCATAAATATCTCTATTCTTTAAATATTGAAATAAAATTCCAAGATAATGATCACAATATAATATTTCAGCATTATACAATGTGGTTATTATATCACATAGCATATCATCTTTTTTTTCATAACTCTCTGGTACTGGTCGATAGAAATTATTAATACGCTCGAAGTATTGGTAATAAGATTTCAATGTATTCTCATTAGAAATTTTTTGAATATATTCTTTAGGAGGATAATATGGACCATGGACGTCCATCATATGAATCCATAAAAAAAAATTAGATTCATAATTATTCTCTAACCAATTGATTGCGTGAGTTATGATTGTTTTTGCATTAGAATATGGGGAATTTGTTTTATTTGCTCTATAAGATGTGTTAACCATATATTCGAAATTTAATATCTTAATTATACTGGCTTTTATCTTATTTATTACCCGTTTTTTAATGCCAAAAAGGTTTAAGAATGAATAGAATGAATTTGATAATTTTCTTCTTAAAGAAAACTGAGGTTCTGCAACTACATCAATAAATTCATCAAATCCTAAATGATAATTGAAGATTTTGCCTAAATGAGCATTAGAATGAATTCCACATGTAGTGATACCGTTCTTTTGAAGAATTTCACTAATTTTTTTCTTGTAAGGGGGTAATGGAACATAATTATTGTATAACAATGGAAATTCGGAAGTAAACATAGCATAAAAGGATGGGGGGGTATTTGGGCCATTAGTTACTGCATTTTTAAAGATAAATGCACCCTCACTTAATTTATTGAGATGAGGTGCAATATTTTTACTATGTCCATATACTTTTAAGCGATCTCTTCGCAAGCAGTCTATTGTTATTAATATTAATCTTTTTTTCATTTAAATTTCTGAATGCTTATTTTAATCTTTAGAATAGCTAAAATGAATCATTTTTTTTAATCTTTTCTAACAAAACTGTTATTACTTTAATTGAAATTATGATTTTAGGTTTTATTTTATTTTAAGAGTTTAGTTTACTAGTAAAACTTAAGGTAGAGAGATACCTGTTATATTTGCATCAACATATTTATCTATCTGATACATTGATTGACCAACTCCCTCATCGTTGCTAGATGGATAATGGCATCTACTACTTTTATAGAAATATAGAGAATGGTTTTATTTCATATATCATTTTTTATGAATTTAGTATCTTTTACTAAGTAGTTCGGAGGTTTAGCATCTATTCCATGAACTTGAGGTTTTAATACAATAAAAACAGTGATATCATAGTCTTTAGCTAATACAAAATCAACTAAATGGCTTCTTATAAATCCAGCTCCTCCAGTAATTAGTACTTTCATGATAAATGTTTGAGTCTTTAAAGTAATATTTTTAGATAATCCCTATAATTTTTCATTTAAATTAAAGAACATCATTAATTTCCATTAAAAATTAGATTCAACATGGTTCAGTTAGAGATGTATTTAAATAAACGAGAATTTTAGTTAATCTACTTATAAAATGTAATTCCCTCAGATGAGATCTTTTTTCTTATTTTCAATTTGAAAAAATATAATAATACTTAAATAATTCAAGAAATGTAATAAAGTAAGTTAGAATATTGGATGATTACCTTGGAGGAGTCATTAGTATCTGTAATTGTAATCAATTATAATGGTCAAGAACATCTAAAAGAATGTTTTGATTCGCTATATAATCAGAATTACGAAAATACAGAATTAATTCTAATAGATAATGATTCAAAAGATAATAGTGTAGGTTTTATCAAAAGTAATTATGATAAAGTCAAGGTTATTCAATTAAATGACAATTATGGATTTGCCAAAGGAAATAATATAGCTGCTTCAAAAGCTAAAGGTAATTATATTGTATTCTTAAATAATGATACTTATGTTGATAAAAACTGGCTAACTGAACTAGTTAAAATAGCGAAAATTGAGCAAAATATTGGAATCGTAGCAAGCAAGATATATTATTATAATGATAAAAACTTAATCAATTATGCAGGGGGTAGTTGTGATAAATACGGAAAAAGTCACCATATTGGAGAAAATAAAAAAGATCATAAATTATTAAATGTTGCTCAAAGAACTTTCTATGCCTGTGGTGCTTCCTTACTAATTAAGCGCGAAATTTATAAAAAAATCTCATTGTTCGATCCTTATTATTTTATGTATTGTGAGGATTTAGATCTTTGTTGGAGGGCCTGGATATTCGGATATAAGGTTATATATGCTCCAAAATCTTTTATATTTCATAAAATTGGACATTTAACAGGCAATGAAACCCCTAGAAAAAAATTCTTAGGTGAAAGAAATCTATTAAGAACAGTATTGAAAAATTATGAATTTAAAACTTTATTTCAAATATTACCTATTTATTTCGGAAAGAGAATAGGATTAACTTTGAAATTATTTATTCATTTAGATAAAAATACTATTATATCTCTTTATTCATATATTAAAGCTTTTTTTTGGAATTTGTTCAATTTAAAATCCTTAATTAAAAATCGAAAGGCAGTTCAATTATATCGAACTAAAAATGACAAATATATCTTCCAAATTATGGAAGAATCTGTAAAACTTGAAGCTACTTTAAGAAATTTATAAATTTTAGACTATTTTATAGAGATATAAAAGGTAAGTTTAATTTATCTTTAGAAAATTTCTAATTAGAATTAATATTTTCACTCCTATTAAGTATTTTTTAAAAAAAAAAATTATTTGGATCTAATAAAATTAGCAGGATACAGGATTAATGAATATTAATGAAAATTTGATAGAATGTATTAATAATTTATTAGAATTATTTAATACAATTGAATTTGCTTCAATTGCTTTATTTTTCGTCATTGTATATCATATCCTCCTATTAATAACCAAGGATAGAAAATATATTAAAAGGTTTAAAGAAAATTATGATCCTGATTCAATTATGCTTAATGATTTAAATGAGCTTCCTCATATAACCATAATCATTCCTGCATGGAACGAAGGAAAAGAATTTAAGGATTGTTTATACTCCATTGAAAAATTATCATACCCTCATATAAATGTTATTGTTAATGCTGGGGGAAATGAGGAAACAATTAAAATAGCAAATTCTTATAAACAATTTGAAAAATTCACAATATTGGAGCAAAAAAGAGGAGCGGGAAAATTTATACGTGGAAAAGGTAAAATTAGAGCGATAAATGAATGTTTAAATTATGTATCTAAAGGAATCGTATTTTTTTTTGATGCTGATTGCTATATTACTGATGAAATTATTATAAGGATGTTATATCCGATAGTCAATGGAAATGAAGCAGTTGTAACTGGAGCGGGATCTAGACCATTAAAAGCTCTTGAGAATATAGATTTTGTTCAATATGTTTTAATTAGTAGAATAGGAAGATTCAAAATCATAAGATATAATGATATAATGTTAGCTGGTGCTAATACATGTATGAAATATGAGGTTTTAAAGGATATTGGAAAATTTGAAGAAGATCGAGTTGTAGCTACAGATATCTCTAGAGGGTATGATATTATTTCAAAGGGCTATAAAATATTTTGCTTAACTGATTATAGGAGCGCAATTTATACTGATTATCCAAAAAACTTTAGGGAATTACACGAACAAAGAAAAAGGTATCTCTCAAATTCATTAATCAATTCCGTTAAAAATAGGAAAATCATTCCTGTAATGAAATATATATTTTTATTAATAATTTCTTTTTATATTCTAATATCTCCAATCTTTCTATTTTTTAATACTGGATTGTTTATAATTGGACTATTAATGGTTTTTTTCTTTTATCTTAAAAATATTAGACGAATCCTAATTTTTAAAAGCATTTATAAGAGAGGGTTATATCCTAAATTTAATAAAAGTTTGTTTATTAAAATGGTCTATTTTATTATTATTGAATTATTTATCAACGTACTTACAATTTTCAGTTTAAATTCCGTAAGAAAAAGATTAAAAAATAAATAAACTCTTAATATTTTTATGTTCTAATTCTTTTAATTATTTCTTTAAATAAATTTATAGTAATATTTCGCCATAAAAAGTTCTCTTCAATATGTTTTTGGATTTTAGAAGAACTTTCTTCAAGTATTTTTTCATTACATATTAAAAATTGAAGTATTTCTGTTAGTTCTTGAACACTTTCCTTTTTAAACAAGCTTCCAAATTCTCCATTTAAAGTAATTTCTCTAGCTGGAGGAATATTAGTGCTTACAATATAGTTTCCAAAATACCCCGCCTCGACTAAAACTATTCCAAAACTCTCCCACCTTGATGGTAAACAAAAAATTTTGCTTTTTTGGTAATATTCAAATAATCTTCTTCTATCAGAAATATTACCGGTAAATACTATTTTGTTTTTTAAGTGAGGATAATGCTCGAAAAAATTAGCCACGTATTTCATAAATTTTGGTTCAACATAACCTATTAAAACAATTTTCCAATTTCCTAATTCTTTTATTTTCGTTATTGCTTCTAATAAAATCTCTGTTGCTTTTTGATATGTACCTAATCTACCTACAGTTAAAATTATGTTTTCTTTTTGTTTAAAAGGGATTTTATGAAGATTTAAATTTTTTACTTGATTATCATCAAATCCATTTGGGATATAAACTATTTTGCCTTCTATTTTGTTATAATTCTTAATTTCATTATAAATTTCAGAACTTTCAATGCTTAACAGATTTATCCTCTTTAGAAAGATTTTATTGATTTTTTTGGCAATTTTTAATCTAATTTGATTTTTAACTTTTGATCTTATATTATTTCTTTTATAATACTCGTAATTAACATAATTATTGGTCTTGATTTTATTATGAGCTTTAATATCTGCTAAAGCATCGGTTTTTAAATATGTAAATCCATTTCTGTTTAAGACTTTATAAATAATGGTATACAATACAGAACCATTAGTTAAATGAAATGTGCTCAAAAAGTCGATTTTTTTAGCATATTTAATTAGATATTTTATTATTGAGAAGCTAAAGAATATACTATGCATGGATGTTCTATTTCTTCTGATGAACTCTAAATTTAAGCCTTTACAATATTTTTCCAAATAGGGATAATTTGATTCATTTTTATAAGTAATTATGCTTGAATTGAAATTAAATTTCTTATGTAAATAGTAAGGAATCATTCCAACACTTTTAATTAAATCGACATTCTTAGTCTTTTCAAAAATAACTTTATAATTAATTGTTCTTTTGATAGAATTTTCACCTTAGGTAAATTTACTTATCCTCATACCATGCTATCAATAAAGTCTCAATATAAATATGAGATGGATCTAATTTTCTTATTATAAATTTATAATTTAAATTGAGATTTTTGATATAGTTTATAGTTTCAAAAAACTGTTCACCATTATGATAAATTGAAACAAGCAAAACTGGTTTGAATTTCTTTAACGTTTTTTCAGCTCCCTTTAAGGCCTTTAAATCAAAACCTTCAATATCTAACTTAATTAAACCAATATCTATTCTATTTTCTACAACGAAATCATCAATAGTAATAACTTTTACTTTAAATTGTCCATTATTACAAATATGTGAAGTTCCTCCACTAGATTTAAATTTCAATATTTCAGGTTTATCACTTAATCCTGATTGAACAGGAATTACTTTTTTTAAATCATTTAATTCAATTGTTTTTTTTATATATTTATTGTTTTTAAAATCTGGTTCAAATGCAAATATTTTTTTAGGATTATAGTATTTTTCAAATATCAAGGAAGAATCTCCAGTGAATGCACCACCATCCAGAAAAACCTTATTCATTAAACCCTTTTTTATTCTGGCTGGGATAAATTTTAATCCACATTGATAATAAATAACTGAGGGATCATATCTCTCAATTGGCAATTTGAAGTCTTTTTTGAAATTTTCAATAAATTGATCAACGTTCCTTTTTTCCTTCAGGTCTTCTAAATCGAAAAATTTCTTTAAATCCATTAGAGTGTGAGTATAATAATAATAAATTCTTTCCATAATTGTATGTATTGTTATTTTACTTTTCTTATCCAATTCTTTAATATAATCATTAATATTTATGTTGTGAATTATTTTATAATCCACAATACTCTTCGCTATTTGGAATAATGTCTTGTCTCTTATTATAAACTTTATATTTTTATAGTCATATGTTAATTTTGAAGGAGGATTCGGTTGGAGATTTAATCTGTTATATATTTTCACAAGAAAATTTTGAGTAAATTCAAAAAAAAAAAGGTCTAAAATAATCTTCTTATTTTGAATTTGATTGAAAAGTTTAGAATGTATAAATGAAACAATCTTATGCAAAATTTCTACAAATTTTAAAAGCATTAAAGATATAAATTTTAACATTTTAATTTCTTTTTATTTAGTCAACATTATATAAACTCACTGATTATCAAGTATGAATTTATTCAATTTTAAATATTTTTCTGCTGAATCTTTCCATGAATAAGCCTTTACAGTATTAATCCCTTTCATACTCATTTCGTTTTTTAATACCTCATTATCAATACTTTCTAAAATGATTTTAGCTAAAGTTTTATAATCTTTTGGTGGAAAATAAATTGGAAAGTCTTGATAAATTTCTCTAAAAACAGGAATTTCAGAACATATAACAGGAGTTCCACAAGAAGCTGCTTCTATTCCTGGAAATCCAAAACCTTCATATAAGGAGGGTGTTATAAATAGATCACATAAATTATAAATTTCTGTTAATCTTTGATTGGTGATATTTTTTAAATACACAACATCTTTTTCCAATCCTAATGATTTAATTACATGTGAATGAGTTGAGGGACCAACTCTAATTAGTTTAAATTTTTTACTCCTTCTTTTAATCAAGTAAAATGCTTTAAATAGTGTAATAATATTTTTTCTTTCAGCCTCAGATCCCACATATAGAATTTTTTTATAATTGGGAAATAAAGGTTTTATTTCTGAAATTTTATTTTTTGGGATTTGTTTAAACATTTCTCTATTAATAGCATTTTTAATGACAACAATTTTATCTTCAGGAATTTTGAGTTTATCTATTAATTCATTTTTTGTAAAATTAGATATAGCAATAATAATCCTACATTTTTTTAAACCCATTAATGCATATTTCTGGGTAAAAATTGGATTTTTCAAGGATTTTCTTTGCAAGAAATTATAAATATCATGACAAGTTATTATCGTTTTTTTATAATTTAAAAATAAAGCTAAATCACCAAGAAATTGAAA
>JBHLNT010000078.1:0-17546 GCA_048941265.1 Promethearchaeota archaeon | reverse complement strand
CAATATTATAATCTTGATCTTGATGATCTTAAAAAGAAATTAAAAAAGAATGCGGTAATTATTGATGGTCGCAATATCTTCAATAGTAAAATAATTAAGGAAAATGGATTTATTTACCGCAAGCTAGGAGAAGGTCCAAAAAAAGCATAATTTTTATTGTTATATTAAAAAAATAGTATGAATAATCTCAGGCTCTTGCGGAACCTTAAAATCAAATCCTAGTATTTTCGATTTAATTTTTTGAGATTTTTAGGCTCTTTTGTTTTCATTTTTGCTGGCTTTAGATTTATCTAATTTTTGTGCTCTTTGATACCATAATTTAATTAAAGATCAACTCGTGTAATAGCACTCATCATCAAATCCAATTTCAATAGAATCTTCTTCTTTCGTTATTTTTTACACCTCTTTGCTTATTAGACCTTATTTTTTGATTGTTTTTTGTTATTAAGATATTCTTTTGCTTTTCGAACACAATAAATTATTCCATCTATTATACCTCAACCAGTACAAAAGAGTTCTTTTTTCTCCGATTCATCTAATCTATTTTTCCATTCTGACATTTTGCTAGTTTTAATAATTTTTTATAATAAATGAAATACTTAAAAGATAAATATGTTATTTTTATATAAAATAAATTAAATGATAAGAATAAGTCCTTTATTTGGCAATTAAATTTATCTTATATCCCTAATACTATTTAAGTCTTAAACTATATATACAAATAACAAAATATTTCCATAACTATATAATAAGAGGTCTGTAATGTAAATGGGGGTAACATCTATAAAAACACTTGTTTTCGATTTAGGTGGAGTATATTTTACGAGAGGTACGTATATTTGTATTAAAAAAATAGAAGATATATACAAAATTAAAGAGCATCATTTATTAAGGGAATATTTTTTTGATGGATATAAAAAAGAGGGCTATTTATTGAGATTAGGATTGATAACGATGGATGAGTTCGAAGAACGCTTTATTGCCCAATTTAATATAAGTGAGTATAATATAAATCATATAAGATACCTATGGTTTGGTTCATTTGTTCCCTATTATAGAATGGAGGATGTCATAAAAAAATTAAAAGAAAAGAATTTTAGACTAATAGTTTTTAGCGGTAATATCAGAGAAAGAATCGAATTTCTTGATAAACGATATGGTTTCTCTAACTATTTTGATGACTTTGTTTATAGTTTCGAATACCAAAAAAATAAAGGAGACATTGAATTTTATAATGAACTTTTAAACCATTTAGAATGCGAACCAAATGAAGCAATAATAATTGACGATGAACGGAAAAATATCGAGCTGGCTAGTTCAGTTGGACTAAATGGAATATTATACTATTATACAGAACAATTAGTCCATGAATTTAAGAAATACGATATACATATTGATTTTTAAATCCAAACCTAGAATTAGAGATAAAAAATTATAATTTAGAAATAAAAAGGTTGTAAATATGGGAGGAATAAAAGAACTAAAAGAAGAATTAGCTGAAATGAATTCAAAACTCTCAGAATTAACCACTGAATTACATGAAACTAAAGAAACAATAAGAGAATCCCTCAAGTTAACCACTAATACCTTAAATGAAATGACTAAAAGCTTTTCTAAGACTTTAAAGGAAGTAATGGAAAAAATGTCAGATCTGAATATTCAGATGAATGTGAAAGATTCAATCCTTAAAAGTTTAGGAATTGATGCTTTTATGCCTGATTTTTTTAAAAAAAAGAAAGATTAAATTTCTTATTTTTCTAACAATTTAATCATTAAAGCTTTCTGTAAATGTAATCGGTTTTCAGCCTGTTGGAATACAATTGAATTTTTAGAATCCAAAACATCATTAGTTATTTCTATTCCTCGATGCGCAGGTAAACAATGCATGATATATGGTTCCTTTTTTGCGTGTTTTAATAACTCTTGATTAACTTGATAATTTCTGAACATCTTTAATCTCTGTTCCCTTTCTGCTTCTTGGCCCATAGAAACGAACGTGTCAGTATAAATGAAATCTGCATTGATTACAGCTTCTTTTGGATCTTCAAAAAGTTCAAGGTTTTGACTATTTTTTTCTTTCTTAACCCAATCCAATATCTCTGAATGTGGTTTGTATTGCTTGGGTGTAGCTACAGAGATAGATATGTTCAATTTAATACAACCAATAATTAATGAATTACATACATTATTGCCATCTCCCACCCAAGTAATTTTTAGGTCACTAAAATTCTGAAAAATCTCTCGTATAGTCATTAAGTCAGCTAAAATCTGACAGGGATGATACATATCAGATAAGCCGTTAATAACAGGAACATGTGATGCCTCTTGTATGACTTCCAAAGTCTTATGTTCATAAACTCGCGCCATAATTAAATCTGTATAGCTTGCCATACACTTTATCTCATCTTTCAATGAACCTAAATGAATATTTGTCGATCTCCAGTCAATATAAATTACATTTCCACCTAATTGATACATTCCACTTTCAAAGGATATTCTTGTTCGAGTGGAGGTTTTTTGAAATAATAAAATAATACTTTTTCCTTTTAAAGCAGTAGTGTAGCTATCTGGATTGAGTTTAACCTCATCGGCTAAGTCAATTAAAGAAAGGATCTCCTTCTCACTCCAGTCCTTAATTGTTAAGAGATTTTTCATTATTAATATTCAAATGTGTTTTTTTCAATAGTTTAGGGATTGTAAATCATATTAAAAATATTTATTATGATATTCTTATTCGTATTTATCTGCCTCTTTTTGCCATCTCTGAGCAACAAAATATAATATTATAAGTGATATTATATACAGAATAGCAAACAACAACCACAAAATAGCAGTTAGTTCATCATTTTCCACAAAATAAGAATAAATAACTCTATAAAGAAAAAAAATACTCACAAGAGATAGTAGTCGGATTTTACTTTGTACTTTATTCATATTATTTTTTAGGTTTTTTTAAATAATTAAAAATAATATATTTTTAAAATTAAACGTATATTAGAATATAAGATATAAAAAGATTATAAAATTAAAAGATATGTCTAAAAAAAATCCTCCTTATTGTTATATTTGTGAAAAAAATTATAAGAATAATGTAGATCAATTACATTATTGTATCTGTGATATTGCAGTATGTCCAAAATGCATAAATTCAGTAAAAAAAAGTGAAAAGTCCTGGATCTGTCCTAATTGCAAAAATGAAAATAATATAGAAAAAAGCCAATTATTTAGGATAAAAAGTTGATTTAAAACACTATATTTTTTAGAGGAAAAGGTTATAGTTAATTTTAAGCCAATGATGAAATTTTCTGAAATGAATTAAGGATATGATAATGATAAAATCAAGGAAGTCTGAGGCGTAAAAACCTATTCATACAACTCGAAATCTTTAGGAAAAATATTTTGATTTTTTATTAATATTTAAGATTAATATTATTTTTTACATACTATAACTAAAATAAAAAAGGTAAATTTATTTTGACATCAATCTCAAAAGTGTTGGAAATAGAGAACTGCCCAAAAGATAAGCTTATTGCAGCAATTTATGTATCTAAATTTTGGGAAGAATTAAGTCCAGTGAGTAAAATTGAAGTAAATTTCGTTTCACCTAACGTATTTCATAGTATCATTGTTGATAATATAAAAGTTGTAAATATTCCCATTGAAATGGAAGGGGAATTAGTATTAACTGATAAAGGTGAAGAAGAAGGAAAAGGAAGATTAATTGAATTTAATGTAAGAAATAATAAAAATGTTAAAAAATTAGATGGCAATATGCGAATAAAAGCTTTATCCCCTTATATGTCTAAAGTCGGAGTATTTGTACATAATTTTAGCTTAGAAGATGATTTTCTCAGACTATTTGGAGGTGCAGCCGAACTCACATTACGGACAAAAATTTCTAATATGTTAAGAAATTTGGAAAGATTTTGTAAGACAAATGATCTTAATGAATTCTTATAGGGATATTATTAACCTATAAATTTAATAGTATATTAGATACCCATAGAAATTATATCAACATAAAAAATGTTAAAGTTTAAGTTTTTTGAGGTTAGAGAATGAATATATGGATCTTAGACTCAGATTCTGGCGTAACACTTTTGTATAAATCATATATGGACATTCCGATTAATGAGGACCTCGTTTCTGGTTTATTGACTGCGCTCAATCAATTTACAATAATGGAATTCAAACAAGGTCTAGAAAGTATCGATATGGGAGGATTGAGATGGGTCTACATTATGGATAAGGAATCTAACCTCTTGTTTGTAGCGGCAGGTCCCAAAGATGTTAATGCCGAAATGTTAAGGGCGCGTCTAAACGTCATAAAACAAGCATTTATTCAGGATTATTTTAGTGAACAGCAGCAAGTTAAAAAAAAATGGGATGGAAATGTCGAAAGATATAGACCCTTTAAGCAAATAATTGATCAATTTTATACTGATTGGTTGGCCGCGGAAAGCGTAACTAGCATTGCGGAATTCGTGGACATTTTAGGGATCTTTCAACAGCTCTTTTTTGACTTATTATCAATTTTACACAAAATTCCAGATCAATCCCAAGAGATAATCTATGATGAAATTGAAAAAATGTTTGAGAATTATAAAAATAATGAATATGTCAAAAAAAACCCTGAATTAAGTAAAATTAATTTTGCAAGAGATACTGGAATTAATATTATTACAATAAATCCAAATAATTGTGATATGATAGTGGTTGAAAAGCAAATAATAAATCTTCTGAGAAGAGTGCTAAATTCAATCAAAAACGAAATAGGACACACTGAAAGTCTTAGGTTATTTAATGAGGAAAATATTTTGAATTATATTTTAAACAATATTGACATGTTGCATAAGCTAAATTTAGATAAGTTTTTACTTCAACTCTTTTTATTAGAATAACTTTTTCAGTTAGCATTAAAATTCTTGATTTTTTAGTCTAATTAAAAATAACACTTCAACGGAATTGATTAAAACTCGTAAAAATTTTATCAATTTCAATCATACTATAAACACAATACTTTTGATTAGATTTATTAAAAGCTATTTATTAAATTATATAATCAAATTAAAATGTTTAATTCGGTTTTTAAATGGATTTCCCTCTCTTTTTGACAATACTCATCATATTTATTTTAGTGATTATTAGTTATTCAATTAAGGATTTAGATTTTGTAGCAATTTCTTTGTTAGGTTGCTTTTGTGCGGCAACAATTACCGGAATAATAAAAAACATAGGTTTTGAAGTATTTATTTCTTTTGTTGAATGGGAAGCCATTATAATTATATTAAGCATGAGTATTATTACCAAAATAGCACAAGACTCAAATATATTAGAGTATGTTGCCGTAAAACTCTTTAAATTATCCAAAGGAGATCAAAGGGTATTTTTTTGGTTATTGTGTATAATAACTACACTTCTTGCAGCGATTATCAGCGATGTAGTTGTTGTACTAATTTTAGCTCCGATTGTTATCCGACTTTGCCATTTTTTAAAGATTAGATCGGGAACCTATCTACTCGGAATGACAATATGTATAAATATTGGTAGCATAATTACTCCTTTCTCATCAGGAGAAAATATTATCATTTCAACAGCTTTTGAGCTTGATACACTTTACTTTATCCAATATTATTGGCTCTTTTCATTTGGTTTATTATTTCTTACAATTTTTCTCATAGACAGATTTATCTTAAGTAAGGAACCAAAAATTGAAGATCAACAAAAAAAATTTGTTATGGAATTGATCGACACAGATGTTATGGTCGGTAACAAAAAAATGTTTTATATCAATTCCTTTGTAATCTTAACTACAATTATTTTGTTCGCAATCTTACCATTACTCTACTTAACAGCAGCTATATCTGCTTTGATACTCGTGCTTATAAATAAAAAGTACACCAAAAAGGATATGGGCGGACTTTTAAAGGATATTGAATGGGAAGTAATTTTCTTTTTTATCTCGTTATATATTATTATCGGATGTCTGATCGAAGCAGGTTTTCAAGATTTAATCGAAATGCTTCCCTTTAAAGAACTTAATGTATTTTTATTGTGCCTACTTATTCTTTTAATTGTCAGTCTGTTATCTGGAATTGTTGCTAATACCCCTACGGCCTTAATTTTTATCCCAATTATAAAAACATTAATCCTTCTTGGTTTTCCACCTATCCCTCTTATTTTTGCCCTGATAATAGGTGTGAATCTGGGAGGAAATTTTGTACCCCAAGGTGCTGCTTGTGATATGATGACGTTAAAAATCGCACAGGATAAAGGGGTAGAGAACTTAAGTTATAAACGTTTACTTAGAACAGGAGCAACCTTTGCAACCATTCATTTAGTTATGTCAATAGGATTCTTATTTATCCTTGTTTTATTATTTGGCTAGAATAAGTATTTAATGCGTTTCAATTAACCTAAAAAGAATTATTTTTTTTGATAACTTTTCCATTTTTCTTCTAATTTAGGATCTTGGAGATTTTTCATTATATATGTTGTATATTCTTCACCAGTTGCGCCATTTGATCTTCCTGTAATTTTAATTCTTTTCTCATAAATAGCACATATATCAAGCGCCATTTCAAGCTTTCTCGAGTATTCAGTAAATCCAATATGGTTAAGTAGCATTTCAGATGCTTTTATTATACTTGAGGGATCGGCATATTTAGCTCGACCTTCTTCTACCATACGCGGCGCTGAACCATGAATTGCCTCAAACATAGCATATCTTTTACCAATATTTGCACTACCGGCAGTTCCAACACCTCCTTGCATTTGTGCAGCCTCATCAGTGAGTATATCACCATAAAGATTTGGGGCAACTAGCACTCTGAACTGACTCTGTCGGGCAGGATCAATAAGCTTTGCCGTCATAATATCGATGTACCAATCATTCCATTCCACATCGGGATAATCCTTAGCAACTTTTTCAGCAATAAAGAGGAATTTTCCATCAGTGGCTTTAACAACATTTGCTTTTGTCACTACTGTAACCTTATTTATATTATTCTTTTTAGCATAATCAAATGCTAATCTAATTATACGATCAGCTCCTTGAGTCGTTATTACTTTAAAATCTATAGCCAAGTCTTCCGTTATTTTTATTCCTTTTGATCCTAACATATAAGATCCTTCAGTATTTTCTCTAAAGAATATCCAATCTATTCCTTTTTCTGGAATTTTAACAGGACGGACATTGGCAAAAAGATCAAGCTCACGACGCATCATAATATTAGCACTTTCAATGTTGGGCCATTTATCCCCTTCCCGTGGAGTAGTTGTTGGTCCTTTCAATAACACATGGCATCGTTTAATTTCTTCTAGAACATTATCAGGAATCGCTTTCATTACTTTTGCTCGATTTTCAATAGTTAATCCTTCAATTACTCTAAACTCGACTTTTCCACTTTGTAATTCATCTTTTAATAGAAATTCGAGAATTTTCTTTGCATGAGCAGAGATTTCAGGACCAATTCCATCACCACCTATAATTCCTACAATAATTGGTTTAAGTGTAGAATAATCGGTCCAGTTTTCGTCATATTTTAGATTTTCGACTCTTTCTAACTGGTCTTTTATTAAAGCCCCAAAATGTTCTTTTGCTTTCCCTATTATATCATCCATTTCATTATACCTAGAAGCATTAACTATTTACTATTATGGATAAAAACCCCGCAATTTTATTGCTTCAGCTACACCTGTAACTGCAAGGACATAAGCGGCCATTCTTAACGATATTTTTCTCTCCTGAGAGAGAGTATATACATCTCCAAATGCCCTCAAAAGAACTCTTTTGAGCTCTTTATTAATTCTGTCTAAATCCCAGAAAAATGCATTTATATCTTGAATATATTCAAAATATGAGACAAGAACTCCACCAGCATTAGCTAAAATATCGGGAACGACAATTATATCTTTGTTATTTAAAATCTTATCTGCTTCAGGAGTAGTAGGACCGTTCGCACCCTCTAAAATAATTTTACAGTTAATTTTTTCAGCATTCTGTTGTGTTATTTGATTTTCTCTTGCAGCAGGGATTAAGATATCACATTCTAAAGATAATACTTCGGAGTTTGAGAGAATTTTTATCGACGTATCCTTATAATCCTTAAATGTTTGGTTTTTATCTTTCCATTCTATTAATTTTGGGATATTTAAGCCTTGTTGAGAAAAAAGACAAGCTGATGAATCAGCAGCTGCTATGATTTTACATCCAACGCTATATAATTCTTCGGCAATTACACTCCCTACATTTCCAAAACCCTGAACAGCTGCAGTTGATTGTGCTAGATTCAAACCTGTTTTCTTACATAATGCTTGGATTACATAAAATAATCCCATACCAGTGGCTCGGACTCTACCTAAAGATCCGCCAATTTCTACTGGTTTACCGGTCACTACCCCTGGAATAGTCCTTCCTTTATTCATAGAATATGTATCCATGATCCAAGCCATTGTTTGCGAATTCGTATTCATGTCAGGCGCAGGAATATCCATATCTGGTCCAATGATATTTATTATTTCAGATGTATATCTTCGTGTTAATCTTTCAAGTTCTTCTTGAGTTAATTTCTTTGGATCAACACATATACCTCCTTTTGCCCCTCCCAATGGTAGTTTTAAAAGACTTGTTTTCCAAGTCATCCACATGGCTAATGCTTTAATTTCATCAATATTTACGTTAGAATCAAATCTTACTCCCCCTTTTCCAGGACCTCGAACTGTACAATGTTGGACTCTGTGTCCCTGAAAAACTTTAATCCTTCCATTTTTCATTCGGATCGGAATCGAAACTGTTAGTATACGCTCGGGAAATTTGAGCCTTTCATGAATATCTATATTTAAATTTATAACTTTTGCAACATTTTCAAGTTGTTTTAAACTTACTTCATATGCATTGATTTCCATGATACTGCTTCTTTACCTCTTGTGTAGTTTTAAGCAGATTTTAACTTAAAATAGTCGAAATTGATATTTAAATATTTGATCTATAAAAAATTGATCATAATTTCTAATTGATAATAATTATTTTAACTTTCCTTCATTTTTTAACATAATAGAATATTTTAAATTTAATAGAGATAAAGGTTTTATGGATAAGATAATAGTAGTTGATTTCGGAGGTCAATATTGTCATTTAATTGCAAGAAGAATAAGAGAATTAGGAGTATATTCTGAAATCGTACCATTCGAAGTTTCTCTTGAAGATCTTAGAAGTTTAAGTCCTAAAGGAATTATCTTGTCCGGAGGACCCGGTAGTGTCTACGAGCCAAATAGCCCTAATGTTACAAAAGATTTTTTTAAGTATACAATTGAAAATAAAATACCTGTATTAGGAATATGTTATGGTCATCATTTAATAATCCAAGAAATGGGAGGGATGATTGAGCCTAAAGAACATAAAGAATATGGAAAAACCTCTATAAAAATTATAGAAAAAAACTTACTTTTTGCATCATTAGAGAATAAAGAAATAGTATGGATGTCTCATGGGGATCAAGTTGATGTATTACCTCAGGGATTTAAAATTTTAGCTCAAACAGAAACTTGTCCAGTTGCTGCCTACGGAAATGACGTAAAACTACTCTATGGTGTTCAATTTCATCCAGAAGTCGTACATACTTCAAAAGGTCAGGTAATCTTAGAAAATTTCGTATTAAAAATTGCAAAATGCAAAAAACAATGGATATTAAAAGATTGGATAAATCGTACGATTGAAGAAATACGAAATGAAATCGGAGTCAAAAATAGTGTGATTTTAGGGCTTAGTGGAGGGGTTGATTCTTCGGTTACAGCGGTGCTCCTTCATAAAGCAATCGGAGATCGATTACATTGTATATTTGTTAATAATGGGCTTTTACGAAAAAACGAAGATATTGAGGTACAAGAAACTTTTAAAGAGAAATTACAACTTAAAAACTTTCACTATATTAATGCAGAAGATATCTTCTTAGAAAAACTAAAAGAAGTTGCGGACCCAGAAGAGAAACGAAAAATAATTGGACATACATTTATTAAAGTATTTGAAAATAAAACAATTGAATTAGAACATGAATTTCCCAATATTAGATTTCTTGCTCAAGGCACAATTTATCCCGATCGAGTAGAAACTGCTGCAACGAGTAATGCTTCTGCCAAGATAAAATCACATCATAACTTAACTTTACCTGATAATATGCTTCTTGAAATAATTGAACCTTTAAAGGAATTATATAAAGATGAAGTAAGAAAAATTGGTTTAGAACTTGGTCTTTCAGAAGATATTGTTAATCGCCACCCTTTTCCAGGCCCAGGTCTTGCAGTAAGATGTATCGGAGCAATCGTTAAAGAAAGACTCGATACTTTAAGAGAAGCAGATAAGATTTTAATTGAAGAAATTAAGAAAGCAGGAATATACAATAATCTATGGCAAGCATTTTGTGTTCTTTTACCTGTAAAATCAGTAGGAATAATGGGTGATTATAGGACTTATGAAGATTTATGCGCTATCCGAGC
Organism: Promethearchaeota archaeon; assembly: GCA_048941265.1. Taxonomy (GTDB): domain Archaea; phylum Asgardarchaeota; class Lokiarchaeia; order Sigyniarchaeales; family SOKP01; genus LW40-45. The sequence continues at coordinate 7,052 of JBHLNT010000078.1, read as the reverse complement.
TGTAGAATCGCGTGATGCGATGACTGCAAATTTCGCTAAATTAGACTGGGAGCTTTTAGAGAAAATTGGAACTCGGATCATAAATGAAGTAAAAGGAATCAACCGTGTGGTTTATGATATCTCAAATAAACCTCCAAGTACAATTGAATATGAATAAAAAAAATTTATAGATAAAAATAAGAAAAAATTTTGATTTTATTAAGGAATTGATGAATATTTTATTCATAAATACCTGAATAAATTTCTTTCTTCACTAATTCCATATCAAGTTCCTCCTGAGAAAGAATCCCTAGATTCCAATGTTTACACACATTTATAGCGCGTTGAGAAATCGCAGCAATATCCTCTCGATTAAGTAGATTTAATTTGAATTTTCTAGCACCCGCCAGAAGTTGTTTTAATCCTATTCCTAATTTACTTGTGAAATAAGTGTAGACACCTATAGCTGAAGCGGGGATTTCTCTGTTACTATATTTTCGCATTAGGGCATCATATTCAAGAAATGCTTCGCTCATTGTCAAGCTGTCAGGATCTTTATCTTTTGGAAATCCCAAATAGTTAAGCATCGCAGGGGTAACTTCTTTATTTTCTATTGCTTCGCACGCCCATTTTGCTTTCATAGCGGCAGTTATCGGAGCCCTCGCCACTGCTATACAAGTCATATAAGGAGCGCCCATTGCTAATGCTTTAAACATTTGAGTTTCATTAGCAAAACCTCCTGCCATTGCCACAGTTGGGATTTTTGCATTTGGGCTCTTCTTCTTTATCATATCTAAACATCCAACGACTAATGCTTCTAAATAAGCAGTGGGGATTGAACCCTCATTCATCATACCTACTGGACTCATTCCCGTTCCTCCTCCTGCTCCGTCAAAGGTCATTCCATCTACTTTTCCCTCAACTCCTAATCTTACTATCCAAGCCGTACCGGAAGGTCTATAAGCTCCAGTCTTCAAAAAGATGTTTTTAGCCCCATTTGAACGAATTTGATCAATCTCTTCTAAAACATCTTCAGTAGTCGCTAAACCAACCCTACTATGCCTTTCAAAATCCAAAATCAAACCATTTTTATATTGTTCTATAACAATAGGATCGCTTGGATCGGGTATGACAAGATAACCCCGTTTTTGAAGGAGCTGCGCTCTTTCAAGGGTGGATAACCTTACTTCACCTCCAATTGCTTTCGCACCTTGACCAAATTTGAGTTCAAGTGAAGAAACATCAAGGTTAGAAGTCACATATTCGAATGCTCCTAATCTACCATCTTCTACATTCTTTTGAACAATAATATCTCCATGTTTTCCGTCCCAGAACTCTCTATAAATTGCAATTCGCTTTTTCATGTCTTTGGTTTCTATAACTTTTGGATAAGGATTTCCTTCAGTGAATGTTGCCTTAGGATCCATTCCTATAACGTTTTCGCCGATTGTTAAACTTACACCGGATAATGCCGCGCCCATGGCTAAACCATCCCAATTTCTTTTAGCTACATAAGTACTCCCTAATCCTGCAATAACAAAGGGAAGCTTTTGATCAATATTTCCCCATTTAGCAGTAATATCTGCATTTGGAAAAATTACTGTATCTTCGTTCACAATGTCTAAACCTTGGGCTCCACGACAATCAAACATTATTTGAAAATCACCATAAGAAAACCTAAAGTCTTTTGGTGTTCCTGCGGTAGAATCTCCAAAAAATTCCCTTAAAGGATATAATACTTCACGGCCTCTTAAAGCACTTTTGCTTACTTCACACCAAACTGAGCAATCTGCTATACAAATAGGACACAATCCCGATTCACATGAATCTTCTACACGTGTACGGGCTCCTACCATACTATTTCTGTGTGTAATAAGTGAAAACTTTGTCATATATTTTTTTCACCATTTGTTTTTTTCAATTCTATTTTTTTTCTTTTTTATGCTTATAATTTGGATTCATATCTTTTCATAATTTGATTCGACAATTCATACAAATTATGAAAATTCATACAAAACACTTATTCAAATTTCATATATACTGAAAGATTTTCAGTTATTTATTCAAAATCTGATTTTTTTTCAGTCTTCATGTTTTATTTTAAAATCTTAAATCATTCTATAAGAAAAATCTGAAAAAATTATATCGATAAAATCAATATTACAAGGTTATATAAATTTATGAATTCTTTTATATATTTAATATAGTATGACTATATTAGTTATATTTATAAGTATAATTTATTTTAAAATAAAATTAAGCAAGATCTAATAATTGTTCATTCTGTTTTGAGGTATTTTTCACTTTTAATTTTATTAATCACAAAATAATTCTTATGACATTTTATTTCGATACTAATAAATAGGCTTAACATGAAGATTATATAATTTTTCAAATTAAACTGATAATAAAGTTATCAAGAGTAGTAATATTAAAATACTTCATTTATAATGCAAACTGATATCCCTTTAAAACCAATTTCTACTAAAGATGAGCGGATTTTTGTAAAGCTTACATTAGAAAATGGCCATCAAGCATGGTCCAGCCCTATGTATTTTATTGCACAATAAATCATTTATTTACTTTTTAAAGAATGGATAAATTTTTATGTGTGTATTTTCATGGTTATCAAAATTGAAGTTCAATAAAAAGATTAAAATTCATTGAATTTCATTTAGAGAATTTAATTTAGAAACAGTTTTCTTTCTCTATCAGTTAAAAATTATATAGAGGTGAATTTAAAATATGTCAAAAATAGAGGTAATAAGAAAATATGCTAAACAAATAACAGAGATGGATGGAATGGAAGTAGGTACCCCCATTATCCTTGATGAGATTTCATTCGTTCCAATTATTAAGCAAGAAACTCCTCAAGAACAACGTGATTATCTTACACTTTCAGAGGCATTAGAAAACGGAGTCTGTAAAATTATTGATAAAGGGACTGAAGTGGCACATATAAGTTTTGAAAATCTAGGAGATCTTCCAATTCTTATAGAAGAAGGTGAGATTTTTAAAGGCAGCGGAACCCAAGATCGTATTTCTATAGCCACCGTAATGGTTCAACCCAGGGAAGTTATTGAAATTGCTGTAAAATGCGTCCATGCACCTCATCATCTTTCCACAGGAGCAGCATTTGGTTATGGAGGAAAAGCAAGTCGTGGAATGCTCAATGAAATAAGAACGCTTAAATATCAAAGTGCAATGACAGATATTCCTGTCTCAAAAATTGATCAATCAAAAGTATGGAGTAAAGTTAGTGAGGAAATGAAATTAGAACAAAATATCACAGATATTACGCAATATTCTCAAGGTGTTAAGGAGCGGCGCAAGCGAGCTGAAAATCGAAGTAGAAATGTGAATTTTCCTAAAAATACAGTCGGATTTATAGTAGTCACCCCTAAAGGAGAAATCAAAGGTATAGAAGTCCACCGATCACCCCATAATTTTAATGTAAGAAAGGAGGGGATATTTGAATCACTTGAGGCAAACGTTTCATGGGAACCAATTGGTAAAGGCCCATTCCAAAATTCAAAAGAAAAGGTTATAGGTCTATTCGAAAAACTTTCCAACCTCAAAGAGGGTAAAGATGTTTTAAAACAGGTAGAAGTTGATGGATTAGTGATCAACACCGAAGGACTCACTGGAGAAGCTTTTACTTCAGCATTTTATTCGGACGTATGCCCTTCATGTAAAAAAAATAAACCTAGAAAAAAAGAATGCCCCCATTGTGGATTCTTGGAAGATTCTACAGAAGAATTAGCATATATGAGTCTGTTATAAGTTTAAGATATTTTATTCCAATTAAGCTTAGGATTTGTTAATAGAAATCCATTTTTTTTTAAATAAATAAAAAATATAATTAGTTCAACTGATTTGTTATTCAATATATTCTATTTCTCCCTTCAATCGAATATCTCGAGAAGAACTCCCGATGAGGATATTAAATTTTCCAGCTTCTGCTCTCCAATGATTATTCTTCTCATCATAGAACGATAGAGAACATTTATCAACAATAAACCTTACCGTTTGCTTTTCCCCTGAATTTAGTATAATCTTCTTAAAACCTTTAAGCTCTTTAAGAGGTCTTTCTACGCTAGCTTTAACATCTTGAATATAGAGTTGGACTATTTCTGCTCCGGTACGTAATCCTGAGTTAACTATGTCGCATGAAACATTAAAAGTTTCATCCCTTAATATTTTTTTATTACTAATTTTAAGATTTTCATAAGTAAAATTTGTATAAGATAATCCATACCCGAAAGGAAAGAGAGGTTCAATGTTTTTCGTGTCAAAATGACGATATCCTACAAAAATGCCCTCATCATAAAATACTTTTCTACCACCAGGAAATGTTTTTTTAGAAATATGAGCTGGAGAGTCTGAAAGTTTTTTTGGGATAGTTACCGGTAATTTACCAGATGGATTTACATTGCCAAATAGAATATTAGCAATTGCATGACCCCCCTCCATGCCAGGATACCATGCTTGTAATATTACAGGAACTTTATCGACCCAATCACTCATTCCTACAATGCAACTAATAAGGACTACAATTGTTCTAGGATTTTGATTTACAGTATCTATTATAAGTTCAATTTGATCTGTTTGAAGATCGAAAGATGTTCTATCAACAAACTCAGCATCCATACCTCTTTCATGGTTTAATCCAGCAAAAATAATAGTGATATCTGCTTCTGAGGGATTATCTGTAATCTCAATTTTTCCATTACATTTTTCTTGCATCCCTTTTAAGGGAGTAACTTCATAAGGGGGTAGTACTTGAGAACTTCCACCACCCATTGCCATCTTTTTATCGGCGTTAGGACCAATTATTGCTATTTTTTTTAGGTTATCAAAATTTAAAGGTAATAAATTATCTTTATTTTTCAATAATATTATCCCCTCTTCAGCGATTTTACGAGCAATCTCTTGATGTTCAGCAGTATTTCGACTGCCTGAAGGGATTTTGCTTTTATCATCAAAAAGACCGGTGAGAAACATAACACGTAGTAATCTTCTTATATTTTCATTTAGTGTTTCTTCAGTAAATTTTCCTTCTGAGAGGGTTTTTCTCAGTTTTATTTTTTTATATTTGATTGCCGTAGGCATTTCAAGTGACAAGCCCGCATTCACAGCTTTTTCTGTACTTTCTGACCATCTCGTAGCATACCAATCCGTAACAACAAATCCTCTAAAACCCCATTCACCCCTTAATCTTTCTTTAATTAGATTCTTATTTTCACACCCATATACTCCATTAACTTTATTATAACAACTCATAAAGGACCAAGCATCAGCCTCAGTAACAGCAGCTTTAAAGGCAGGTAGGTAGATTTCTTGAAGTGCTCTCTCATTAACTTCGGAACTAACTGTAAATCTATTTGTTTCTTGGTTATTACAGATATAATGTTTTACACAAGCAGCAATTCTTTGATTTTGTAGACCTTTTACGATATTTATAACCATAATTTTATTGAGATAAGGATCCTCTGTTTGATATTCAAAATTCCTTCCCCCAAGAGGACTTCGTATAATATTTATTCCTGGACCCAGAGACATATGATATCCAATTTCTCTTATCTCCTGAGCAAGGGCGATTCCGAATTTTTTAACTAATTCTGAATTCCATGTGGCTGTTCTACAAATACCCACAGGGAAATAAGTGCTTTCTGTATTGCCCGAACTATGAGGTCCTATCCCATGAGGACCATCACACATTTTAAATTTCGGAATATTTAATCTATTGATATTTCGAGTAAAGAATAGCTGTATACCTGTACTGAGTTTGAATTTTTCCTCTATTGTTAACCTACCAAGAAGATCTTCTACCCTATTTTCCAAGTCCAAATCACTGTTCATAAAGGGCAACTTCGATAATTCTTCTTTAGAATGTGTTTCATTCATAGATAAGTACCAGTATTCATAAGTTAAATAATTTGTTTCAAGGTTCTATAAACACTAAAATGTGTAAAAATGCTTCTATTTAATAATTGAGTAAAGTAAACTTTAGAGAGAAAAAATGGTAAGATTGATTATTTTTTTTTTAAATAGATCTGTTAAATAAAAAGTCTAGAAAATTATCTATTTAATTTTACGATAGAAATGCCGCACGAAAAAGATTTTGTAATAATTAAAGAAAAAAAAAATAATTCCAATTGGATGTTTTTGATTTTATTTGGTATAGTTTTATTTTTAACGGTTTACTTTCCTTTCTTTGGTAGTAATTTAAGATACAAATTTAGTGTTTATTTTACTCTTATATTTATCACGGTTGGAACATTATTAGTATTTCTGGGAGTTATATCGATACTCTGCGGTATCCTCTCATTTATGTTTAGATCACCATTAAAAGGATTTAGTTTTTTGATATTAGGGACTGTTCTACTAGCATTTTCTGGATACTTTTTTGGTTTTACTAGTATAGGTACAGGCCCCTGGGGAACTGGGAAAGAAGTTCCAGAGGGTTATCACTAAGCTTTATAGTTAAATAATATTTTTTGAGTGTAAATAGTCTCTTAGAATAAGAAAGATAATTAATATTTAATGAATATGAAAGTATTTTGCACCTGTATGTAATCCACATATACTAATGAGCACTATTGAAGTAATAATTAATCCTAACATATGCCAGCGTAATCTCTTTCCTCCAATAAATGTAAAAAGCAAGCCTACAATGAGTCCTAGTACTCCTACAATGGAACCAAGAGCAATAAGAAATTCAATACCTCTAGCAACATCATCAAAATAATCAAATAATACCATAATGGATCTTTATAAATCAAATCTTTATAAAAAAAAAATTGAAGCATAAGAATTTAAATCTCATTTTAAAACAAATTTTTTCTTTAAATAATTAGGCTATTTCCTATTTTTAAGCAAATTCTAAATATTTAAGAAATTATGAGAAAAATTGAAGAAATCGGAATTTGTCCAAACTGTAATTGCTCAATTTCTATTTTTAAAACAAATAATTATAAAAGATTTGCTAAATGTGAAATTTGTGGATTATCTTATCCATTACCTAAAAGAGGAAACATTAGCAATTCAGCTTTAATTTGTCCTATGAGAGA
>JBHLNT010000077.1:0-17565 GCA_048941265.1 Promethearchaeota archaeon | reverse complement strand
TATTTTTTATTCTAATAATACACTCCTTCGATTCTCCACTCCAATTCCATCCGTCATCTATAGTTATTTTTATTTCATAGGAATCTGTAGACATCTGATCTTTCTTAGCAATTAATTTCAAAATTGACGATTCAATCTCATCAATACTTAACTCGGAGGTTTTAAAATAAAAATTATATAAATTCGGATTTAATTTCTCTTTAAAGTCATAAAATTGAATTATTTTCGTATTAAAGACCATAATATGTCTAAATTTCGTTCGCATATAGGTAGAAAACATCCTCTTATTACTTAAATAATAAACCACTTTATTACTCAAAGGGTCCCTAAAGATAAGGAGCAGTAAAATCACAATTATGATAGTGGAAGTTATAAATGAATAATACACAAGAGAAACTATCCCATTCCACCAAGATTTTGAAAAAATTTCTGAATTAAAGCATTTATTAATACTAATTATAAAAACCAATATTACTAAAATTGATAATAACGTAATTCCCAATATGGAAAAAAAAATTTTTAATTTAAGTTTGTTAATATTTTGTCTTTCAGTCCATAATATCTCTTCATTTTGTTCAAGAAAATTTTTTAAAAACACTTCGCGATTTAGAATTTTTCCGTATTTTAATCTTAAGCGAATATCTATTAACAAAATAATTATAAAGATTAAACTTATTGAGTAATTAAATATAATAGAATAAAAATCCCTTAAATCATAGATTTCTGACATAATTTATTATAAAGCTCTTAAAAATATAAATAATTATAGGTTTAATTACTATAAAATTACACAATCATAATGAATTAATATTTTGAGTTCACTGGACAAAACAGACAAAGACCTATGATCTTAGTTATAAGAAAATATTTTAACCTAATTAAGAAAATAAAAATTCATTATTCAATTAAAATATATCAGAGCTTTTTAGATTGATAGTCGGTAAATAATATCGGCAAATTTTCAAAAATATTTCCAATGGGAATCTTATTGATTAAATTAAATCTATGTTTAGAATATAGTTATAATAGATGATAATTGATCAAAAGATTTAATTTGCTCATCCATATATGAAGGAATGAGTTTATAGCCTAGATTCTTTTTCTTATTTATTTATCATAATAATCGTACTTTTTCTCATTATTTTATCAACATCATAAAAAATTATCCGATCTGATAATATGACTGAAAATTAGAACGTTCTATTTTATAGTTGCTTGCTATATAATAAAATATCTAGAAGTAGGTTCATGTTTTTATAATTAAGGTTTATGGATTGAAGAAATTTTTAGGGTTTATCTGAAATTTTCTCATTATTTTATCTTTTTTCTCATTATTTCATCGTAGTTACGATATTTATGAACTTTTTTTAAAATTCGTCCATATCCTCGTCCTCATCATATTCTTCTTCCTCTACTCGAGGTGCGAGAAAATAAAATAATTCCCCACCTTCAAGAAGGTTGAAGACCATTTTTAATGGATGATCGGTCCTTAGAGAGATTTCTAATTTTTCAGTAATTGAAGCAATTTTTAATATGGCTTTCAAGAAGGTAAGTGAGTATGCTGCACTAGAATCTTCATTAATGTCTGAATCAATTAACTCATCAAGCCCTATTTCATAATTCATCTCACCTATCTGTCCCGATGAGCTGAAAGTTAATCCTTTACCTTTAGTTGTTTTCATGTTTAAAATTTCGGCGTAAATCTCAGCATCCTTAATAGCTTCTACTAAAAGTTCAGGATCAGTTACCCATTTTGAAGAATATTCAATTTTTAATAAATTGTCCATGGGTATTTCTTCATATTCAATATCTAATAGAGCTAGACTGAAGGAACGTGAACGAGAACTCCCCTCACGAGTCATTTTAATCTTAATTTTTTGATCTTCCTCATTAAAATCAATTTCAATAGTATCATTGGCAGCACTTCTTCTCAAAATCTTATCTAAATCATCTAAATTTAACCCAACTTTAGATTCTTTCTTACAGATGTATTCATCAAAATTATCTTTTTTGATTGACAGTTTTAATAAGCAGATTCTGCTCGGATCCATCGCAGAGATCGTAAACTCAGATGGACTTACTCGAAATTCTGTTTCATCTATGATACTGGAAAGAGTTTCAATAATACCTTTTAAAATCCGACTATTTTCTATTTTTAATGTAAAACTCATAATTTATTTGCTCTTTTATAGAATTCTATTTTCGATAATATTGTTTTAATGGCACTTTTTATAAAATTTGATATTAGTCTTTTAATAACTCTTTGTTGTTAGTTTTGAATTAGTTATTTATACTAAACCTATATTAGCGTATTTTATTAATGAATATACTCAAACTAATTATTAATTTGTTTCTTTTATTTAATTAGATACATAATTATCAATGCATATAAAAAAAAAAATCAAAAAGATTTTCTATAAATAATTGAAAGTTATTGATTTAGATGGAAAGTAAATACGCGAAGCAGAGGATAATAAAGGATATTAAAAATTCGGATGAGAGAATCCAAGTTACAGGCTATATAAAAAGTATTTCGGAAGAAAATTTCATTTTAGACGACGAATCTGATGAAATTAAGGTCAATTTAAAAAATTTCGAATTAAAATTTAAAGAAAAAGACTTAATTAATGTGATTGGAGATATATCTATTACGATTGAAGGCGAGAAAATGATTAATCCAGAAATTATTCAGGATATGAATAAACTGAACTTCAAATATTATCAAAAATTATATCAACTAAAAAAGGAACTTGAAGAACTAAACTGAGTTTTAAGAAAAATGGTTGAATTTTGCCCGGAATGTTCTAATCTTTTAAGAAAAAAACGTGAAAGCGGAAAAACATACTTAGCTTGTAAGTGTGGATATCAAAAGGAGATTGAAACTGATAAAGAGCAAATAAAAAAAACAATTCGGAAAAAGAAGGACAAATTAGAGAAGAATTTGATTGTTGTATCTGATGATGATAAAATATCAATTTATCCTAAAATGACTAAAATTTGTCCAAAATGTAATCATATGGAAGCTGAAACTTGGCAATCACAAACAAGGAGTGCTGATGAGCCAAGTACGACCTTTTTCAGATGTGTAAAGTGTAAATACACTTGGCGCGAATATTAAAAATAGTTCTTTTTTTCTATAGCTAGACTAGCTCATACATAAATTATTTTAATATTTGGATTAATTTTTATTTTATAAAATCATAATATGGTATTAGTAAATGGATTCACGTGATTTTCCCATAATTGAATATGATGATGAGCGTAATGCGCTAGTCAACCCATCTCAGATCGTTCATGAATTGGATGTACCTGAACACTGCCTTTTCCCTTTCTATTTTAAAACTCTTGAGCGCCTTAAAAAGAAAGGAATTCTAAAAGTGATTACATATGATATTGGATTTGCCATTCCTCCCTATCCTTTATATGAATTAGAACATAATGGTAAACGCCTAGCAGTAATGACTTCCGGTCTCGGTGCTCCATTTGCAGCAGGTAACTTAGAATTTGCTATTGCATCAGGATGTAAGAAGTTTCTTGCGTTTGGATCATGTGGAGTATTAGATAAGACGATAGCACGAGGGCAATTTATCATCCCTACTGCCGCAATTCGCGATGAGGGAACTTCATATCATTATATCCCCCCCAGTCGAGAAATTTCTGCTGATCCTAATATTATTACGAAAATCCAGAAAAGTTTGGATGCAAAACAAATAAAATATATCTGTGGTAAAACTTGGACGACAGATGCTTTTTATAGGGAAACTCCAAAAAAAATCGAAAAAAGAAAGAGAGAAGGAGCTATTATTGTTGAAATGGAAGCCTCCGCACTTTTTGCAGTCGCACAATTTAGGAACGTTCAATTAGGATATATATTAGCAGGAAGTGATGATATAAGCGGTATTGAATGGGATCCTAGGATCTCATTAAGGGCTCGTAAATTTCCAGAAAAATTTTTTTGGCTTGCTGTGGAAGTCTGTCTTGAATTATAAAAAATTTAACGTAAGTCCTTTTTTATTGATATTATCAGAAAATTATCCTAGTATTATCTCGAGAGATTGAAAATTTCGTGAAAGAGATGTTTCACGATCTGAACTAAAAGACACTTCAAATTATATAATTTAAAGAGAATTTTTTTTAAAAAATCAAAAATAAGTATTTTCTTTAGGTAAGAACTTCCAATATTTTTGTAAGGATACGAGCCTTTCCACCAGTAGATTGGAGTAAAGTTTTCCCACAAACTAAACAGGCTACGTCAGTGGCAGCACAACCAAAAATAATTTGCTGATTTCCGCAATTTAAGCATTTTACTCGTAAAAATCGAGATTTTGGTTGGGGGATAAGTTCCGTATTTTTTTTATTTTTTACCATGTTAATTTCTCATCTCTTATTTTTCTTGTATATCAACTTTTTTTACACGATAAGCTTTACCATATTGTTTTTTACCACATTCAGAGCATTCTAATAAGGGTAAAGTTTTCTTGTTAATTTTGGCATTCTTATGAAAAATTTCTTTCGGAAAAGAGCCATATCCTCTTTTCTTTCTCTCTACTCTCCTTCTTCCCTGATTTAACATTCGTTCTTTTCCCTTTTTATAAATAGCAACATTATGCACTGTATGAGTTCTACACGTCGGACAGTATCTATTTATCGTTCGAGGAAATTTCAATTTTCACAGACCTTTCCTTTCTTAATAACATAGAAAGTTAATTATAAATTTTAAATTTTATGAGTTCAGTTTCGTTTAAGCATAAAATTTTTGGCTTAATAAAAAATAATTTAAACAATTTTTACATAATTTTAATAAATACATATTTAGAAGATGGGCAATGTTTAAGGAGAAATTTGAAGAAGGAATTATAAGTGCTAAGCAATTCAATAGAGAAGATATTGGATATATTTTGAAAAAAGGCAGAGAAATGATAAAAAATACTAACTCAAACTTACTTAGAGGAAAGATACTTGCTACTTTATTTTTTGAACCATCAACTCGTACTCGTCTAAGTTTTGAATCTGCCATGTATAGATTAGGTGGAAATGTCATTGGTTTTCAATCAGGAGATGTTTCTTCAATTAAAAAAGGGGAAAGTATTGCAGATACGATACGAACTGTAGAAAACTACTGTGATTGTATAGTAATGAGACATCCATTAGAAGGATCTGCCAAACTAGCAGCAAATTTTGCTAAAATACCAATAATTAACGCTGGCTCGGGAAGTGGAGAACATCCAACTCAAGGATTGCTCGATTTACTTACTATTTCTGAAGAATGTGGATCTTTAGATGGATTAAACATTGGTATTATGGGAGATTTAAAGTATGGTAGGACAGTCCATTCTTTATCAATATTATTATCAAATTATGAGGTTAACCTTTATTTTATCAGCCCCCCTGAATTAGCAATTAGGAATCGATACAAAGAGTTCTTGATTAATGAAAAAGGAGCAAAATTTAAAGAACTAACAAAATATAGAAAAGTACTAGACGTTTTAGATGTACTTTATATCACAAGAATCCAAAAAGAAAGATTTGTTGATCAAGAAGAATATGAACGAGTTAAAGGAATTTATGTGTTTAATAAGGATGACTTAAAAGCAACAAAAAGTAATTTCAAATTAATGCATCCCTTACCTCGAATTACCGAAATTTCTCCTGATGTAGATTATTCAGAAAAGGCTATTTATTTTAAACAAACAAATTATGGTCTGCAACTAAGAAAAGCACTTTTAGCTGAATTATTAAAGGATTAACGATTTATAGTAAAAGCTTGCAGATTAGATTCAATCAAGAAATCCAAATCTTCTTTATTTAGACTCTGAGTTGAATCTAAGATAAAATTAAATAAAGTTCCACCATCAAGTATTTTTTCAAACTTCTTGAATAACAAAATTTTTTTATCTAATGATAAGTTAGAGTTAGTTTTAATTAATTTTAATGGATCATGATTCTTAAAGCTACAGGGAATATGAAAGGTTTTAACACCATTTAAAACTTTAATATCACAGGGTTGACTTAAGTTATAATTTGTATTTTCAGTTTCATTTTTTTCATTAATTAAATCTCTAAGAAAAGATAAAATATTTAAACCAAATTTTTGACTATTCTCAATTCTATCAAGCTCTATACCGCAATGATATTTAATTGCTTCATTTAATCCTATGAAGCTAATTGATTTTAAGGAATCCATCACCCAGTCTCCTAATTTCTTTCCTAAAACCTTTGTAATTATAAATTTCCAATCATTCATATGATCTAATTTTTTAGCAACCAAGGTTCCTTTATAATCAAAAAATTCAAAGACCAAATTTAATTTATCTTGTAATAAACTATAAAACATCTCATCATTTTGATTTGCCTTAAGGGCTATAAGTTTTAAATTTATTAATATTTTGTCCAAAATTATATTATTTTCATTACAATCCTGATTTTTAACTCTTATTATTGCTGAATTTAACAAATTAGAAGCATTATGATTGTAAAATATAATATTTTTTAAACGAGTAAGGAGAAATAACTCATTAATAATATTTTCATTATATATTGAGTTAAAAATATTGAAGTAATCAAATAGAATTAATGGACTTTTAAATTTTCTATTTAGAAATTTTTCTTGATGGAGAGTTTTTAAAAACAAACAATCATTTTGAAATAAGGAGGAGATTTCACAGCTAGCTACCCCATTATTTTCATAATTAAAATCTAATGTTATATGTGGTTTATTGTCTCTAAAATATTCACTATATTCAAATAATTGAGAAATTAATAATTTAGATATCTCAGATATATGTTCATTTTTAAGACTGTATAAATAAGTTAAAAATTTTGAATTAAATTCACTTAATAAAATATCTTCAGAAAAGTAAGGACGAAAGATATTTAAGAGATCTATAAATTTTAGGATTAATCGTATTATCTCATTGATATTTTTAAACTCTTTTGGTAAAGTAGAATTATTTTGATAAAGTTTTTCTAAAAAATTATTAGTGGGCAAGTAAATACTTAATGGTCTTAAAGCCCATTGATTTAAATGAAGAAGTATAATCTCTCCCGACAAGTACATATCAGCAAAAGTTTTCGGTAATAAATTTAAGAGTAGATATTGTTCAGAAACATCTGATCCTAAAATGTCGATAAAATCTAAAGGGGAAATATCATAATTTTTAAAATATTTTGAGACTTCATAAGGAGGTGTGCCTAATCGGGTCAATTTATGCCTTACATCTTCCAAATTATTTTCTATAAGAATAGAATTTATAAATTCTCTCATTAAGGGTGCTGTAAGATAATCGATTTTCGTAGTTTTAAGACGTTTTTTAACTTGGTTGGCGATACCTTTTGCCAAATTAGGATTTAATTCACCCTCTTTAATCAAGTATTCCTCGATTTTATTAATATCAAATTTTTCTTTAGAATACTTTGAAGTTCTAATCATAACTGGTTTTTTATTTTGAATAAGAACTTGTTCCATATTTAAAATGAGTTTTAAGAGTTTTTTTCCTAAATTTGTAATTAAATATCCATCTTCTTTAGATGAGATTAAAGCTAGACTTTTTAAGGGCTTTATATAAAAAGAAAAATTCACAGAAGTGGAAATTTTGCCTAAAACTTCTTTCTGAAGCATTGAAAATGACATAGGATTCTCACATGAATTCAATTTGTTTAAGATTTCCCGTCTAATAGGTTGCTGTAATACTTTTAGAAAATTTCCTATATCTTTAATATTTTTGTCGGAACTCATTAGATTATTCTCTGATTTAGTTTATTCTCTTATCTCTAATTATAAAATAATAGGTTCATCAAAAATATAAAAATTAAGGAAGTTATAAATGACAGACCAATTTGAGATAATATATAGGTGATATTGAAGTGATATATTTAAAAATTAGACTCAAAATATAGAAAATTTATCTTGCTGAAACTGCAATTCTTTCAATTTCATCTTTTCTTTTTACAGCTCTAGATTCTTGTGAGTTTTTTGAAGCCAGTACAAGCTCCTGTGCTAAATTTTCTTCAAAATTATGTAGATTACTATGAGATCTTGCACCTACTGCTTGAACTAAATATTTTACTGCTAAATCTACTCTTCTTTGAGGAGCTATATCAACAGCTGAAGCATAAGAAATACCACCCATAGCAATTCTAGTTGTTTCTTCTCTTGGAGCAGTATTACATATTGCATCTACTAAAATTTGAAGAGGATTTTCTCCAGTAACATGTTCTATTAAGGTAAATGCAGTTTTTATACTTTTTATCAATTTATTTTTCTTTCCAGAATTGTATGAACTTTTATGACCTCTTATTTTGCTTCCTATAAATCCTGGCGATAAGAGTCTATTTAACAACCTTTCAACAATCGAAATATTTGACTTCCAAAATCTTTTATGTTCATGCCGCCCACACGATGATGGTATGATAATGGGTTTCAAATTAATGTAGTTTTCTAAGGTGAAATCTTTTACCTCAATGTTCTCAAAAGACCATTTATTGAAAAGTTTGACGTCTAATTTACTTTTACTCATCTAATTTACCTCATTGGCTTTTCTTTCTTTCCAGTTAATAAGGCTTGTAAGCTAACACCATTGACACTAACTACTTTCCATCTCACTCCTGGAAGATCTCCAACAGCACGCCCCTTTGCGCCACCAATCCCTTCAACGATCACACGATCGTGTTCTTCTATGAAATTGAGAGCACCATCCCCAGGTAAAAAAGCAGTAACACCTTTACCATTTTTTTTTAATTGAACTCTTACACATTTTCGAATTGCAGAGTTAGGCTGTTTACTTTCTCTTCCGACTTTTTGTAAAACAATACCCAGTGCTTGCGGGGAACCTTCAAGTGGATCTGCCTTTTGTTTTAATTTTAATTTTTTCCTTTTGTATTTAGTTTTACTCCACCTGAATTTCTTGCGATTTTTTTTCAGTTGTCTGGCAGCGTATAATCCTTTTGGCTTTCCTATTTTAATACACCAAAAATCTTATTTTTGATAATGATTAATAAAGAAATATTTCTTTTAACTTAAAATTTATGGTCTTATCAGTTCTTAGTATTGATAATTACATTGTCTACATCAAAATGACGAAGAACTAATAATTTAATCTTTCGAATCATGCTCCCATCTTTACCTATAGCCTTGCCACGATCTTGCGGTCTTACAGAGATAATTACAGTTTTCTTTTGGTTCCTACTTTCCTTAATTTCAATATTTTGAACTTTTATTGAAATTTTTGTAGTATTTAGAATTGCTTGAATAAATTCATTAAGATTTTCAGAGAATGGGATGACATCTATCTTCTTTTGAAGTTTTGCCATTAAATCCTTTACATGTTCTCCAGCTTTTCCTATTGCTTTTCCTACATCTTCCTTTTTCACTAAGAAAATTATTATCTCTGAATGATTTTCTGGAGATTTAAATATCAAACAATCTTTAATAATCGCCCCAGAAATATTATTAAAGAGAGAAATAAGTTCCATTGAACCCCTATCAATTTTAATATTTTTTTTTAGCATTGCTTAATTTCCAGATTAACGTTAATTTCTTTTGGTTTTTAAAGATAACAAATCAGAATCTCCCTGATCAATAATACCTATGGCAGAAATCATGTAAGGCTTAGCACAAGCTAGTCCAAGATCCCAACTTGAACCCTTATATTTATATATAAAAAGTTTATTCTTCAATAATGAATTATAATATTTAAGTTGACTTTCTAACTCTTTAGGACAATTATAAGCAATTAGTAGCATCTTAAAAGGGTTTTCCCTTAATCCTCTTAAAACTTGATTTTTCCCATAAACTACTTTTCCTGTCTTGTAAGCTACCTTTATATTAGTATCAATATCAAATTCTTTTTTCTTTTTTCGCGATAAGTCAACTGAGGTATCGTCCTTTTTGCTCTTCTTTTTTTTTGCCATTAGTAGCCAACTTTTTAATTGCTTTTACCGTTTTTTATAATACATTAATTTAGTAAGTAATTAAAAAAATACATTATCATTTTAATTTTTTTGCTATGTTATACAATTTCTTCTTTTTTAACACGTCTAATTTAGTGTATAAATCAAATATAATTTTTCCTTTTAATAATTCCAGAATTACTTATTTCCTTTTATAATTTCAAGGTTTTTATCTAAATCGAACATCACACTAACTCTACCCGTTCCAATGGGAGTTACTTGTCCTATAATGACGTTTTCAGGGATTCCAAGCAATTTTTCTTCTTCTCCGTATAGCCCCGCATCCAATAATTGGTTTACGGTCACTTCAAAAGCTGCTCTTGCAAATACACTGGATTTTGAACCAGAAATTCCATGCCTACCAATCGATTGAATTGTCCCAGATACACACATCAGATCTGATAAAATAAGTAAATGTCTTAAATCAACATCCAATCCTTGTTGTTCAAGAACTTTTTGAGATTCTCTAATTATCATACTTCGAGCAGCCTCTATACCATATAATTTCTCAACTTCATGGATATGGTTTGAAACTGTTCTTGTCGCATCAACTCCTTCAATTTGCACTACTCCTTGTAGATTAGTTCCCTCAGTTTTAATGATCCATTCTTTTTTTTTTTCCTCTTCTAAGGGCATTAATAAACCTCTTTTCACACCTCTTATACCTTTTACAACTTTTTTCAGAATTTTTTCTCTTATTTTTTGTAAACTTTGCAAATCTTCAATTCCAGGGTCGATAATTACAGAAGAACCTTCTCTTTTAATTGTTCCTTTTTTCTTATATCTTTTTAAAATTTCAGGAATTTCATCTATATCTATTCCTTTTGTTTCACAGATTTCAGGTATGAGGTTTATTATTATATGCCAATCTACATAATCTAAATCTACATCATGTGTAATATTCTCGATTCTAATTTGTTCAATACGATTATGAACTTTAATAGCAGTTTCTTCAGATTCGCCAAATTCTTTTTCTAAATAAACTTCCATTTGAGGAGTTGAGGGGAATCTTCTGGCATCAACAATTTCAATTAAACGGGGAAGTCCTTGCGTTACCGAGAATTCTTCTACTCCTGCATAATGAAATGTTCGTAAGGTCATTTGAGTTCCAGGTTCACCAATGCTTTGTGCAGCGACAACTCCACAGGCTTCTGAAACTTCCATTTTTGCATTATTGTAATTTATAAATATTTTGTTTAAAAAATATTCTAGTTGTTCTTCTTCGAACTGTACATCAATTATTTTATCTCTTATTTTTTCAATTAAATCTTCTGGAATTCCATCATCTTGTAATTGTTTTAAGCGATCTTCTAATATTTTTGGAGTTACTTTTACCATTTCTCACTCATCTTTTTTTATTTTATTATCCCAATTTTTCTGTTTTCCATTCTAAATAACCCTTAGTTACTTTTCCACGCCATATGGCATTTTTTCCAGTTTCATTTTCATATTGTGCTTGAAGAGTTTCTTCATCTGACTCAGTTACAGTTGCTTTAGTTTCTTTTTCTTCTACTTTGGGTTTTTTTGAAGGAGCTTTTTCCACAGGTTCCTTTTTTATTGGTGCTTTCTTAGGTTCTGCTTTTTTTGGTTTAGATCCAGTTTTGATTTCATCCTGAATTTTTTGAACATCAAGAGCTTTTGCTTTTAGTAATAAAACATCTAAATTGACTGCATTTCCATGATCAGTATGCATTGGATCAATTCCATCATCACCAAAACTAAACTGTATTATATTTTTATCAGAATTGCGAACGGTGCCATCGTTTTCAATTACCATATCCTGTAAGGCATTAACTAACCTCCTTTGCATGTATCCACTTGTAGAAGTTCTTACAGCAGTATCAACAAGACCTTCACGACCTCCCATCGCATGAAAAAAGAATTCTTCAGGACGAAGCCCATTTCTATAAGAAGATGTAACAAAACCTCGTGATCTAGGAGTAAGATCATTTATCTTAAAATGGGGAAGAGTTCGTTGACTATATCCCCGATTAATTCTTTCACCTCGAATGGCTTGTTGTCCTACAACTGCAGACATTTGTCCTAAATTTAAAATATTCCCTCGAGCACCTGATTTTGTCATAATCACAGAATGAGCTTCATCTCCAATATAGTGTGCCGCAGTTTCCTCAGCTTTTTTACGAGCTTCTGCTAACACTTGTCTTATTCTTAACTCTAATGTCTCCCTCATGGAACGCCCTGGTGCTCTTTTTAAGATTTCAGTATCATTCTCATCAAACGCTTTAATGAGTCTATCAGCTTCATTGTTAGCTTCTTCTAATATTTGTTGAATCGCATCATAGGCCAATCCTTTTACATAAACTTCATCTAGCCCCATTGTCATTCCATTTTGGCGAATAACATATAGGAGCATTTTTGTTGCATTATCTAAAAATTCTCTACCTCGTGCATTTCCATGGTCTTTAATAATTCGTGCTAGGATGCTATTAGATTGCATAGCTCCAAATGAGTTTTCATCAATTGTACCTGTAATCAATTCACCATTTTTAATCATTACGTATGCATCATACTTGCAATCTTGCTCCTTGCATTCTCCACCTTCTTTTGTAAAGCATTTCTTGCAAAATTTAGATCTTACTCTGATGTTTAAATCATCTGGAAATAATGTACTGAATATTTGTTTCCCAGAATACATAGGCTCTGGATCAGTGACAATTGGTTTTAAATGATCTAGCCTAAAATCGGGATTGGTATCAAAAACTCCTCCCATGTATAATAATTTAAGGGTATCTTTTTTATGATATAATGAATCTTTACTTGTAAATTGAAATACGGATGAAATAAAATCTTGAATTCCACCTAAAATAGGGCCTCCAAATCTAGGTGATAGAATATGTTCTTGAACTTTAAGTAATAATTCAGCTTCCGTACGAGCTTCTTCACTTTGGGGTACATGTAAATTCATCTCATCACCGTCAAAATCAGCATTATAAGGTGGACATACTGTTAAATTTAATCTAAAAGTTTTTCCATCCATTATTTTTACTTCATGTGCCATAATTGACATTCTATGAAGAGATGGTTGGCGATTAAATAAGACTAAATCTCCATTATTAAGATGTCGTTCAACTGTAAATCCAGGAGCTAACATATCAGCAATAATTTTTCTGTTTTTTACATAGCGAAGATCAATTCTCCTTCGATCATTTCTAATTATATAATTTGCTCCAGGATGTTTTATAGGTCCATTTAGAACCAATTGTTTCATTTCTTCAATATTCCAATCATTTACATTTGTCGGAATTGTTAGAATTTTTGCAACATCTTTTGGAACTCCTACTTCATTAACACTTATATATGGATTTGGTGAAATTACACTTCTGGCTGAAAAATCTACTCGTTTTCCACTCAAATTACTTCTAAATCTTCCCTCTTTACCTTTAAGTCTTTGAGTTAATGTTCTTAAAGCTCTCCCAGAACGATGTCTAGCGGGAGGGATCCCTGAAACTTGGTTATCAAAATAAGTAGTAATATGATATTGCAATAATTCCCATAAATCTTCAACGATCAAATGAGGCGCTCCAGCATCAATATTTTCTCTTAGACGCTGATTAATTCTAATAACATCTACTAATTTATGGGTTAAATCATCTTCAGATCGAATTCCACTGTCTAAAGTAATAGAAGGCCTTGCACATACAGGAGGTATGGGTAATACTGTAAAAATAACCCATTCAAGTCGAGCATTTGCAGGAGAAATACCTAAAATTCTTAAGTCAGGATCTTGTATTTTTTTAAGACGCTCTAAAATTTCTATAGGAGTTAACCTACGTGATCCTTTATTTTCTTCTTCTTCATAAAAGGTTGTTGGTTTTTCAATAATAATTTTCTTTTTAATAGCTCCACAATAAGGACATTGTTTTGCTTTTCTTGCTTTTTTAAATACAACCTTCGTAAAATCTTCCTCCCCCTCAAATGAAATTACAAGTTGTTTTGCTTGTTCTTCTCTAATTTGTTCTTTTTCCTCATCTGTAAGCATTAATTTTGAACATTCTGGACAGATGGAACGTAATACTTTTAAAACTTTTTTTGCATATCCTACATGAATTACTGGTCTCGCCAATTCTATGTGCCCGAAATGTCCCATACAATTGCTTACAAGATTTCCACAGGTTTGACATCTTTGACCTGGCTCTATTGTACCTAATCGCTGATCCATAAGTCCTGAAGGTATTGGTAAGCCATCTTCATCATAAGTGTCCGCTGTAATAATTCTTGCAGCTGACATTTTTCTAATCTCATCCGGACTTAATAATCCGAACTTGATTTTCTCAATCATCTTAGTTCTTGAAAATGTATAACTCATAGGAGATAACATCCTCTAATTTCTATTTGAAATTCGATTAATTTAAAAAAATAAGTTGACAACTCTTGCACTATGAGATGTTTAATCAAATAAAAAATAAAAATTTTTTGGTTTTAGAGCTAATATTTATCATTTTTTTTATTTTTTATATGTATAAGTATTAATGAATATTATGGCATCCAACAATCAAACTCGATGGTGAACTTATAATAAAAAAAGGAAAGATACTGTTCTTTCTTTGATTATATAGTTTAGAATTTTAAAAGCTATATAACATATTTAAAAGAATTTAATTTGATGTTATAATTTATACAATTATTATGGATAGACTTAGTATCCTTAAATTTAAAATAATAAATTTTCTAATTCAAATTCTAATTCTAAGTTTACTCATATATATTTTTAATTATAAATTTAAGATAAATTTTGACGGGGAAATATCAATAGAGCGCAAGAGAATTATCCAATTTCTCGCAAATTATATTATGTATAATATGGACGATTCTTTTGGCTTTTTTTTTATATATATGTCTTGGATTGTTGTATCTTTGATTCCAATATGTAATTTTAAGGATTATAAAGCAGCGTCTTCCACAAATCTTTATACCTTTTTCTTTCCAAATTTCTTTTTTTATCTATTTTTATCTAGATATTCGCCGAAATATTTTAATTCATATTTTTTTCAGATGCTAATCCAAACTTTAATTCTCGGTTTATTTATACTTTTATTTTCGATTGGTGTATCTTTTCTATTAAATAAAACTGTAAGGCATAAAAGGAAAGCTCAATTTGAAGATTTTAAAAAGTTGGTAGAAGAAATTAAATTTAGATGTCCCCATTGCGGAACCGAATTTAACTCTCTTCCTCAATACTGTTATAATTGTTTAAAAGAATTAGAAACTAATGCGAATATTCATGAACGATAATAACGATATTAAATCTATAGATGGCCTGTTTAAGCCCCGAACTGTTGCTATTTTTGAAGCAAAAGAGAATTTCTCTTTTTTCATAGAGGGATTTAAAACGCAAGGTTTTAATCTAGCTAACTTATATTTAGTTTCTCCATCGGAGGATGAAGTTTTAGGTATAAAGTGTTATAAATCTTTTGTCGACATACCAATAAATACAATTGACCTATTAATTTTAGCTGTTGGAAGAGATCGACTAATTCAATCTTTAAAAGAGATTTTAGCAGTTAAAAAAGTAAAGTTTATTCACTTTTTTACAGCCAGAACTGGCGAGGCTGATGAGGTTGGAGTGAAAATTGAGGACGAAATAAGAGATATTTTAGATCATGAGCATCCTAACACACGAGCAATCGGTCCCAATTGTATGGGAGTATATTGTCCTAAACATAGTTCATATCTTCCAGATTTTCCTATTGAAAAGGGAATCATAGGATTAATTTTTCATTCCGGTGATTTATGTTCAAGAACGATAAGATATGGCTCCATGAGATACAATCTTAACTTTTCGAAGGGGGCCAGTATTGGAAATTGTGTAAATTTACAGGTTTCTGATTTTTTAGAATTTTTTAATCAAGACGAAGAAACCGAGATAATAGCGATATATTTTGAAGGATTTTCTCGATACGGAAAAAATGAGGGAAGAAAACTTTTTAATCTGTTAAAAAACATGAGAAAACCTGTATTATTTCTAAGAGGAGGAAAAACTCAGAGAGGTCAATCTGCGGTTTTATCTCACACTGGTTCACTAGGAACTTCTGAAAGAATATGGCAGGCAATATATAATCAAACTCCATTAATCGAGCTCGGAAGCTCTATTAATGAATTAATAGATTTTCTATTTATATTTAATAAATTTTACAAAAATAATCAAAGGTTATCTTTAAAAGATCAATTAAACCTTTATCCCAACGGAAAAAATATTTTAGTAATCATTTGGTCAGGTGGTCTCGGGATCCTTGATACGGATACATTGACAGAGTTTGGGTTGAATTTACCTTTATTTAACGAAAAGACAGTAGAGAAACTATTGAAAATTTACCCATTAAAGGTAGGGTCGCTTTCAAATCCACTTGATTTGCCTTGGATTTCATCAAGAAGGCATCAAGAATATCTTAATCTATGTAAAGCAGCAATTTCAGAAGATATTCAACTTGTTGTGATGTATACGGATGCGCGACGTCGTGATAAAAAGACTTTTGAAATTATGTATAATAATTTAAAAATAATAAAAGAATATGTAGAGTCTGTAAATAAAGTGTTTATCCTCATATTACCTGATTCTCCCCTCATAATTAGAAAGCGATATTATAAAAGACTTCTTAAGGATGATTTTTTAGTATATCCTGATATTCAAAGAGCAGCTAAAGCTTTTTTGGCTTTTTACAAACATGGAAACCATTTAAGAAGAAAATTAAAGAATATTGAACCATAATTATTAATTAGATAAAAAATAATGTCAAGGATAAAGAATGAGCTCAGAATGAAAGCATCTAATGGTGATGACGATATCAAGTCGTTAGATTTATTATTTAAACCTCGAAATGTGGTTATTTTTGAGGCAAAACAAAAAGTTGGTTATTTTATAGAAGGATTAAAGTCACAAGGCTTTAACTTAGAGAATTTATATTTAATCTCCCCATCTAAAGAACAAGTTTCTGGATTAAAATGTTACAACTCTTTTGATACTCTTCCTATCGATACGATTGATCTGTTAATCTTATCTGTTAAAAGAGAATTAGTTGTCGAATCCTTAAAAGAAATTTTGGCCAAGAAAAAAGTGAATTTTATTCATTTCTTCACAGCAGGAATGGGTGAATCTGATGAGGAAGGATTAATTATTGAAAATCAAATTAGAGAGATTTTCGAAAATTCTGAAATTGAAACTAAAGCAATAGGACCAAATTGCTTTGGGATATATTGTCCAAGTGGAAAAAACGCTTATATGCCTTTTTTTCCACAAAAAAGCGGAAACATAGCTATGATTTCACATTCTGGAGATATGCTCTCTAGAACTGTAGGACATGGTGCACTTATTTATAACTTGAGGTATTCTAAGTGTGCAAGTATCGGTAATTGCGTAAGTTTACAAGTCTCTGATTTTTTGGAATATTTAAATAAAGATAATGAAACAGATGTTATTTTTATATATTTTGAGGGCTTTTCTCGTTATGAAAAAAAGGAAGGGAGAAAATTATTTAATCTATTGAAGAAAATAAGAAAACCTGTTTTAATTTTGAGAGGAGGTAAAACTCAGAGAGGTCAATCTGCGGTTTTATCTCACACTGGTTCACTAGGAACTTCTGAAAGAATATGGCAGGCAAT